>RDXT01000574.1 GCA_004292985.1 Bacteroidota bacterium | reverse complement strand
GTGAGGATAATCTCGTGGGAGTTCACATCGCGCTGGGAGTTGAGCGGGCTGAGCGTATAATCATAGGCATAGCCCAGGAAAGTGCGGTCAGACACGTTGAAGCCCAGGATTCCGGAGAAAGAATCGTTGTGAAATCGGTAGTTGAGGCCCAAAACGATGGGCTTGTAGGTATATCGCACGCTCACATCTGCCTGTGGGGGCATGATGCCATCGGTGCGGAGCATCACAGATGGTGTGAGCGAGCTGCGTCCGTCCACTCCAAAGTCAAAGCGGTAGCCACCCATCAGGAAAAAGCTGCGCGGGATCCGCGAGTCGGAGGTCAGCGGCTGGAGGGTGAGTCCGGCAATCGAAGGCTCCAGCAGGTCCTGGCCCGAAAGTCCGACAAAAAACTTGTCATTCGCATCGGTCAGGTAAAGACCTGCGCCCAGCGAAGGTGCCAGCACGGTGCGCACATCTCCGGGGAGAATGGGGTCTTCGCCATTGAAGGTATTGTATATCCAGTTGGGGCTGAGCCGGTTCTGGCGCACGCCGCCATTTACACCGATGCGCAGACGGAGGCTTTCGCCGAGGTCCATCTGGAAAGCGTAGGAGACATCTATCCAGCTTGAGGTGATCGGTCCGAGCTGGTCGCTCACCAGGGTAGCGCCGATACCGCTTTTGAAGGATTCAAAATAGTTCTGGTAGGAGAGGCCAGCCATGCGCGGCGCGCCTTCGATTCCCATCCATTGATAGCGTCCGAGCAGCGTCAGGGCTGCTCCCTGCTCCATACCGGGGAGCGGTACTCCTGTGGCCGCAGGGTTGTAGCCCATGCGGTTGTAGTAGTAGAGGGTATTTTGGTAGTGCACCTGCGCGAAGGCCGCAGAACAGGCGAACGACGTCCAGACGATGACTAAAGCTAAGCCTCTCATAAAGATAAGTTTCGGGAATATATGGTCGGCTAAAGATGGACATAATTCGCAAATAAACCAACACGAAGGCAGCAGGTGCAATCATTTGGACGTTTGCGGGGACGCTTTCTGGCCGATAGATTGAAAATAATGTTCGATGGCAGCGGTCATGGAGGGCAAATTGGGCTTGGGCGCTTCGATATCTATGCGCAATCCGGCTCCGGTCGCCTCTTTGGCGGTGGTGGGTCCGAAGACAGCGATGCGGGTTTCTCCCTGCTCATAGCCCGGAAAATTGTGAAACAGAGACTTGATCCCCGCAGGTGAAAAGAAGCAGAGCATGTCGTAGTTCCGGATATTCACATCACTGAGGTCGCTGTCCACGGTGCGATGGATGGCGGCAGTGGTCACGTCAAAGCCGTTGGTGCGCATGTGGTCGAGCAGTTCAGCCTGGGGGCCTTCGCTGCTGGGGAAGAGGTAGCGCTCTTTTTTGTTCTCTTTTTTAAACTTGTTAATAAAGGGAACAAGGTCCATGACGGTGCGCTCGCCCACAAACAGTTTGCGCTTCCGGATCTGGATGTATCGCTGGAGGTAGCGGGCGGTAGCTTCGCTGACACAGAGGTACTTGGTTTCCGGCGGCATCTCCACCCGCATCTCTCCCATCAGGCGGAAGAAATGATCTATCGGCACCTTCGATGTGAAGATGATTGCCGTATAGTCCAGCGGATTGAGTCCCTGTTTACGGAAGTCATTCAGCGTCAGTCCTTCCACCTGAATAAATTTCCGGAACTCCAGATCCAGCTTGAATTTTCGCGCAAGTTGATGATATGGGCTGTCCTCGGCAGGCGGAGGCTGAGAAATCAGGACACTCTTAACTGGTTTGGAATTGCTCATGGGGCTTTACCGCTTTGAGTAGTCTTCCTCTTTCGTAAGTCATTGATAAACATTACAACCACACCAGGTATGGCAGTATATTCAGGGCGCAAATATATAAAAATTTCACACCCGTAGAAAAACCAAAAATACGATCCAACCCAATAAATGAAACGTACATCCGCCGGATGATATAAGTTGCGCCCAAAAGCACAATTACGACCATCATTATGCTGGTCCAGGCTCCATTCATGAACTGAATACAGGCTACAGGCAGCGGAAGAACGAGCACCAGCGGAAAACTGCCCACTACATCGAGGCTAAGTGTGCCGGTAAGTATATTTTTTATCCGGAATACCTGTCCGATAAAGGCAATCAGCAGGTATTTGAAGCCCAGCCAGCCGCCAATGACCAGAAAGCCCCTTACAAAAAAGCCTCCAGGCGTCTCACTGCCATAAAAAACCTCCCGAAGCAGGCTTGGGTGTCGTATAAACTGCACATATTGCCAAAGATGCTCCTGGTTAATATAATAAAAACTCAGGGCCAGTGCCGCAGATAAGCACAAAATCCGCAGCAGTGTGAGCATCAGCAGGAGGCTGGGGTTGGTATAAGCCGAATCCTGGATCGAGCCGACGAAGCGGGCAGGGCGGAAAAGGCTCACCTGCTGGGCATAGAAAAAGCCGGGGTTGATGGTTTTGACAAAAAACAAGGCCAGTGCGGGCAGCAGGATCATCAGGGTCAGCGGCAGGTCGCCTGCGCGCGGGGGCGTATGCACAAAAGCGCCCCAGCGGATATAGTCGCCATAGGCCATGGTGCGGTAGCCCTCGCGGTTGAGCCAGAAGCGCAGTTCACCGGGCAGGCTCACGGGTTCGTAGGGAAATTCATTCACTGCGCAGACATACATGCCGGGCTTCAGGGTCCGCACCTCCCGGAATCCCAGACGGGCGCAGAGGCGGCGCATGTCTCTGCCCGGCCCGAAGAGAAAATGGATGTCGCGTATCCCCGCGCGGATCAGGGGCTGAAGAAGGCGGCAGGCCTCCATCTCATCGAAGATATAGCCCTTGCGGCGGTAGTAGGGCGCGATCAGGCCCACCGTATCGGGAGCGATCGCTTCGGGCAGCATGGTATTTTGCATGCTGTCGAGGTGGGTGGCTGCCAGCAGATATACCGGACGAAAAAGCCCGATAAAGGGCTGAGGATGCATCGGAAGCGGCTCTCCGCTGACCAGGCGCAGGATCAGGCGGTTATCCTGCTCCCGCAGCCAGGCCCGGTTCACGGGCAGCGCCCAGGGGCGGAAAGGGTCGCGGTGCACGCCCAGATAGCGGCCATTCAGCTCCAGCTCGGCCTCCCACCCTACCCCTTCGAGGTAGAGATAAACTGTATCGGGAAAGCAGGCATCGGCAGCGAAGCGGCAGTGAATCTCGATCGGCTCTGCGGAAAAGCGGATCAGCGGCAGGCGCAGGGGGCTGCCATCTGCATATTCCCAGCCTGTGAGCAGGGGCAGCAGCAGTTTGTTGTCCACGGTGTCGGAGGGCTGCTGGGCCAGTATATGGGAGATACCGACCAGGCCCGGCAGCAGCAGGGCGCGGAGCAGGGCAGCTACGGCAGAAAAAAGGTTCCTCACGGGGACTTGGCTAAGTTCTGCTGCAAAAATACACGCAAAAACCCGGAAATGGAACAGGGGGCAGGGAACAGTTTTCAGGGAACAGCGCAACCCGTAGGGGCGGTCCGGCCATCAGCGGAGCGGCGGTCCAGAGGACCGCAATCTTTGTAGCCCGGGGCGGTACCTTTATTTGGGGGATGTTGGGCGGCGCGATGCTGCGCCGCATGTGTCTTTTACCGACGGGCTACCCAGCAGGCTTGCCCTTCGGGCCAGACTGCGAAAAAATAAATTAAAGGCGCTTGTATGCTACAAAGATAGCGGTCCGCTGGACCGGGCTTCGCCTGTATTTTTGTCGCCGGACTACGCGCAGCCCTACACACGAAAGCCGAAGTCCGGCGCAACAACGTATCAGGCATCAATCAGCTCGTCCTGGATTTGGGTGCGGGGGGCTGCCGCACGCATTTCGTCGCTGGCAAAATCGGCATACTTGCCAAAATTGGCATTAAAGGCGGCTGCCAGTTCCTGTGCCTTGGCGTCATATTTGGTTTTGTCGGCCCAGGTGTTGCGCGGATTGAGTACTTCCGCAGGTACATTGGGAACGGAAACCGGGAAACGAAGCCCGAAAACGGGGTCTGTTTCATAAGCCACCCCTTCGAGCCAGCCGCTGAGGGCCGCCGTGATCATGGAGCGGGTAAATTTCAGTTTGATGCGGGAGCCGATGCCATAAGGGCCACCCGTCCAGCCGGTATTAACGAGCCACACAGTTACATTGTACTGGCGGAGCTTTTCGCCCAGCATCTCGGCGTAGCGGGTAGGGTGCAGCGGCAGGAAAGGCTGTCCGAAGCAGGCGGAGAAGGTAACGGAAGGCTCTGTGATGCCCGCCTCGGTACCTGCAACCTTGGCCGTGTAGCCTGAAATAAACTGGTACATGGCCTGTCCCGGCGAAAGACGCGAGATCGGAGGCAGCACACCGAAGGCATCGCAGGTCAGGAAGAAGATATTTTTAGGAATGCCTCCCATCGAGGGCTGCATGATCCCTTCGATAAACTGAATAGGATAGGAGACCCGTGTGTTTTCTGTGATGGATTTGTCGGCAAAGTTGATCTTGCGGGTGTGCTCGAAAAAGGTGGTATTCTCTACCAGCGCACCGTGACGGATGGCATTCCAGATCTGGGGTTCTTTTTCAGCGGAAAGGTCAATACATTTTGCATAACAGCCCCCTTCAAAGTTAAATACGCCCTCGCGGGTCCAGCCATGTTCGTCATCACCGATGAGGCGGCGCTCCGGATCGGCGGAGAGGGTGGTTTTGCCCGTGCCGGAAAGTCCGAAAAACACCGCAGTATCATTGCCTACGATGCCCACATTGGCCGAGCAGTGCATCGGAAGCACGCCTTCGAGGGGCATTACATAGTTCATTACCGTAAAAATGCCCTTTTTGATCTCGCCTGTATAGCCGCTGCCACCGATCAGGATCACCTTGCGGGTAAAGTTGATCAGGGTAAAGTTTTGCTGGCGGGTGCCGTCTGTTTCCGGATTGGCAAAAAACTCAGGTACGCAGAGGATCGTCCATTCGGGTTTGAAGTTCTCCAGTTCCTGCTTTGAGGGGCGGATAAACATGTTGTCGGCAAAGAGGTTGCCCCAGGGTGTGGTGTTGACCACCCGGATATGGAGACGGTAGTTGGGGTCCGCCCCGGCGTCGAGGTCCCGGACAAAGACTTCTTTTCCCTGGAGAAAAGCCTGAATTTTGCCCAGAATCTGCTCATATTTTTCCGGAGAAATCGGATGGTTTACCTCGCCCCACCAGATGGTGCTGCGGGTATTTTCGTCTTCAACGATAAATTTATCTTTGGGAGAGCGTCCGGTAAATTCGCCGGTATGGATGCACAGGGCGCCATTTTCGGAGAGGGCACCCTGTCCGCGCCGGATCGTCTCTTCGATCAGGCTGGTGGGGCTGAGGTTCCAGTACTGGCGGCCTGTGTTTCTGACGCCCATGTAGTCGAGGCCGGTTTTGGGTCTGATTTCGGTAAAGCTCATCTTTGACATATATTTATTCGGCGGGCATGCTACCCATGCGCCCGTTTGGCAAAGCTAAAAAACCCCTCACAGGATAAAAACCGGGCCATACTGACGCAAATGGCAGCAAAGAGAGGCATTCCTTAAAAAAAACGCCCCCAGGGTTCCTACTTGTTGAAGATTTTGTCTCCGGCAAGGTGAATAAATAAAATTATCTTTACACAGGCCTGTACACAGAACGGTAAAATTTTTCTCTCATGCAAGTGTTTTTCGCGGATGTATTGTCAGATGGAAGCCTTCGCCTGCCTCCCGATGAGGCCCAGCACTGTGTACGTGTGCTGCGAAAGCGCCCCGGCGATGAGATTCATTGTATAGACGGCAAAGGCCATTATTTCGCCGGAAAAATCAGCCTTATCGAAAAAGACCGCGTGGAAGTGCAGGTTCTGGACCGGGTAGATGAATGGGGCGAGCATACATTTGGGATCACGCTGGCCGTTTCGCCCCTCCACAACAAAGACCGCTTCGAGTGGATCATCGAAAAGGCGGTCGAACTGGGTGCCACGGCTATCCAGCCGCTGATGTGCCGCCACACCGACAAGTACCAGGCCCGCTACAAAGATGCCCGCCTGATGACGATCCTTGCCAGCGCCCTCAAGCAGTGTAAGCGCTCGCGCATGCCGGTGCTGCATCCTGCCGCAGACGCCACTCCCTGGCTCCGCGAATCTCACAGCGGTCTCCGGCTGATCGCTTCGGGCGATGCCGCTACACATATATATAAGGAGACGGCGCACATCGCGGCGGCGCAGGAGGTTACCTTGCTGATCGGACCGGAGGGCGACTTTTCGGCGGAGGAACTGGCCCTGGCCCAAGAGACAGGATGGACAGCCATTTCGCTGGGCAACAACCGCCTCCGCACAGAAACGGCGGCCCTGATGGGACTCAGCTATATAAAAGGTGTAAAAGGCTACTGATCCCGGCGTGCCAGAGATGCCGCGCCGACCAGCGCGACCAGCAGCAGGATGCCCAGCACCTCAAAGGGCAGCAGGTAGCTGCTCAGGGTTTGGATACCGATCTGCGACACAGGGTCTCCGGCAGGCGGAAGGGCCGCAGCGGGGCGCTCATATACCCACAGCAGCAGGGGCGAAAATAAGATCCCCAGCAGAACCAGCGTAAGTCCCGCCTGGGGCAAATAGTGCTGCGACTCCCTTGCTTTTACCAATAAATCCCTGTGGGTGAGCATGATACCAAACATAATCAGGATCAGGATGCCCCCCACATACACGATGATCTGCGACACGGCGGGAAACTCCGCCCCGGCAAAAACAAAGAGGCCGGCAATCGCCAGCAGCACCGCAAAGAGCAGAAATGCCGCATAGACCAGCCGCCGGGTGAGGGCAAGCCAGCAGGCAGCCCCGATGGCTGTGAGGGCAAACGCACCAAAGGTGATCAGGTAGAGGCTTTCGTTCATTGGTATGGCAAATATAAGCGAAAATCAGCGTTCGCTTTGCGGGCAAAAGCCTTACCTTGCAGCAAATTATCCTGTATGAATCTGGATCTCCGCGAAAAAAACGCACTGGTGTGCGGCAGCACCCAGGGGATTGGCAAAGCGGCTGCGGCTGAGCTTGCCCGAATGGGTGCAGGGCTGACCCTGATGGCCCGCAACGAAAGCGCCCTGCAGGATACCCTGCGCGAAATCGGAGGCGACCACGACTACATCGCTGCCGACTTCTCCCAGCCGGAGCAGGTGCGCGAAGCCATTCAGGCCTATCTGGCCCGGACCGGAAAAAGCTTCCACATCCTGATCAACAATACCGGAGGCCCTCCCGGCGGCCCGATCATTGACGCTATGCCCGAGGCTTTTCTGAGCGCGTGGAACATGCACCTCACCTGTAGTCACTACCTGGTGCAGGCGCTGGTGCCGGGCATGAAAGCTGCCGCGTATGGCCGCATTATCAATGTCATTTCGACTTCTGTCAAAATACCGATCAATGGCCTCGGCGTATCCAACACCACCCGCGCAGCAATGGCGGGCTGGTCCAAAACCCTGGCCAATGAACTGGGCCACATGGGCATCACCGTCAACAATGTGCTGCCGGGCTTTACCGAAACGGCCCGCCTCCATGCGGTGATCCGCAGCCGCGCCGCCCTGACAGGTATGAGCGAAGAGGCTGTCGCACAAGAGATGCGCAGCAGTATTCCGGCGGGGAGATTTGGCCATGCCGAAGAAACAGCATCTGCCATTGCCTTTCTGGCCTCTCCTGCTGCTGCCTATATCAATGGTGTGAACCTGCCCGTAGATGGAGGGCGCACCGGTAGTTTTTAACCTAATTCTCCCATTATGCCATACGAACTCAAGATTACCCTGTTAGAATCGGAGCCAGCTATCTGGCGAAGAGTCCTTATTGACCCCGATATGAGCTTCGAGGAGCTTCACTTTACCGTGCAGGCTGCTATGGGCTGGGAGGTTTCTCACCTGTTTGCCTTTCGCCGGCGCGGATTTGAAACCTATATCACCGCCATGATGGGCGATATGCTCGAAGACGATGCCGAAGAGGCTTCGGAGGTAAAAGTCAGCGAGTGGCTGAAGCAAAAAGGCGACAAGGTATTGTATGAGTATGATTTCGGAGATGGGTGGATGCATGACATTGTGTTAGACAAAATTGTCGAAGGGGAAATACCGGAAACGCCCCGCTGCCTCGCAGGCGAATGCGCCTGTCCGCCCGAAGATTGCGGCGGTATCGGGGGCTACTACAACCTTGTCGAGGCCATCAACGACCCCAAACACGCCGAACACAAAGAAATGCGCGAGTGGATAGGCATGCCACGCGGAGAAAAATGGGATGTTACCGAATTTGTTCTGGAAGAAGCCAACGAACGGATTGCAGAGTATCTTTCCATCGAGTGGTTTGAAGATGACGAGGCCGACGAAGACTGAAAAGCGATGCTGAGCCTGCGCAATTATATAGGAGGTCAACTGTGTGTCCCGCAAACGGGACGTTATATAGATGTATGGGAGCCTGCGCGGGGTGAAGTCTGGGCAGAGGCGCCCGACAGCGGGCCGGAAGATGTAGCTGCGGCTGTAGCCGCCGCCAAAGAGGCCTTTCCAGCCTGGTCGCGTACCTCCGCGCATGAGCGGGCGGAGCTGCTGCTGGCCATTGCCGCAGGGATCCGGCAGCGCTTCGAAGCGCTCGCCACCGCCGAAAGCCGCGACAGCGGCAAGCCCCTCGCGCTGGCCCGACGCATGGACATCCCCCGTGCGGAAGAAAACTTCCGCTTTTTTGCCCATGCCTGCACACAGTTTCACAGCGAAACCTTCGACATGGGTAGCGGCTTCAACTATGTGCTGCGGCGGCCTGCCGGGGTGGCAGCGCTGATCTCACCCTGGAACCTGCCCCTGTATCTTTTTAGCTGGAAAATAGCGCCC
>RDXT01000685.1 GCA_004292985.1 Bacteroidota bacterium | reverse complement strand
CGGCCCTGGAGGCCGCTGTTGCGCTGCACGCGTTCGAGGCCGCGCTGCAGGGCCATATCGGTGATGTCCCAGCCATCTTCGCGGAGGGCGTCCACGGCTGAGAGAACGGTGATGAGGTTTTTGAGCTGGTAGTGGCCGGACAGTCCCACGCGGTAGTCGTGGCTGCGGCCCTTGCCCTTGCGTTTGACGCGGAGGGTCTGCCCTTCGAAGTCCCATTCTATGCGCTCGGCGGTATATTCGTCCGAGGCAAAGACCAGGTGCGCTTCTTTTTCGCGGGCTTTTTCCTGAAAGACGGAGGCGGTTTCTGCCTGGCGTTCCCCGATCACCACGGGGGTAAAGGGTTTGATGATCCCGGCTTTTTCTCCGGCAATGAGGGGCAGTGTGTCGCCGAGCAGGTTCATGTGGTCCCAGGAGATATTGGTGATCACACTCAATTCCGGACGGATGATATTGGTCGAGTCGAGCCTTCCGCCCAGCCCTACCTCCACAATGGCGGCGTCTATTTCTTTTTCCGCAAAATAATCGAAGGCCATCGCTACGGTCAGCTCAAAAAAGCTGGGTTTGATTTTTTCGATCACATCGCGCCATACCTCCACAAATTCCACCACGGCATCGCGGGGGATTTCCTGCCCGTTGATGCGGATGCGCTCGGTGAACTCTTTGAGGTGGGGAGAAGTGTAGAGGCCGATGCGGTTGTAGCCTGCTTCCATGAGGATGCTGCTGAGCATCGAGGAGACAGAACCTTTGCCATTGGTGCCGCCGACATGGATGCTTTTAAACTTCCATTGCGGGTAGCCGATCTGCTGGCAAAGCGTGGAGATATTGTCCAGCCCTTTTTTAAATGCCGACTCGCCCACGCGCTGGTACATGGGAAGCTGGCTGTAGAGAAAGTCAAGGGTTTCCTGATAGAGCGAATCGTAGGTTTCGGTCATGTCGCGTTCCGGGTGATTGAGGACAAAAGAACGCAGCGGAGGTGGCAAAACATAGGCAGAATCGGCGTGCGGATTACATGTCTTCGGGAAGCTCCCAGCCCTGGGGGGCGCGGTAGGCACTCAGTTGGCGGATAACGGGAGGGGCCATCGTGGAGAGGATACGGAGGCGAATGCGGGTGGCAGACACCGTAGGAAAGCTCAGAATACGCCCTGCGCCGATGGTGGTTCCGCTGGCTACTTCTGTCCATTTGCCCTCTGTCATTACATCTACGGCGAAGGAGTCCACACGTTGTCCGAGGCTCAGTTCTTCGCGTACCTCTACGCGGTTGATGGGGGTGGCTTTGCCTAAGTCTGATTCAAGGCTGGGCTGTGGGGGTTGGGTGCTACAGTAATCCTGGGTGTAGGTGCTGTCCACGAGGGCTTTAAGCTCCATCATGCGGGTGGAGTCTGCCGGGTGAATGAGGCCCCTGCGGTCCACGGGAATGTTGAGCAGGAGGTTTGCGCCCCGGCCTATGCTGGCATGCCAGATGTTCCAGAGGTGTTTCAGGGATTTGACGGCGGTATCCTGGGCGGAGTGGTAGTACCATCCCGGACGAATGGACACGTCCACTTCGGCGGGCAGCCAGTGGGTGCCGTTGCGGTTGCCTTCGGTGAGTTCTTTGTAGCGGGGTGTGCCGGGAAAATAGTCGTCGCGGTTGAGGGTGGCCCAGTTGGTTTTGCCTGCAATACCCTGTTCATTTCCCACCCAGCGGATGTCGGGGCCTGCATCGCTGAAAATCACCGCTTTAGGCTGGGTTTCGCGCACCACCTGGATAAATCCGGGGAAGTCATAGACCTGTTTTTTGCCATTCGGCCCTTCGCCATTCGCTCCGTCAAACCATACTTCAAATATTTCTCCGTACTGGGTTAATACTTCGCGGAGGGTATTTTTAAACACCTCATTGTATTCGGGAGTGCCGTAGGCGGGGTGGTTGCGGTCCCAGGGCGAGATGTAAATACCCATTTTGAGGCCGTATTTTTTGCAGGCAGCTGAGAGATCGCGCAATACGTCGCCTTTGCCTTCTTTCCATGCGCTTTGGGCAACGGTATGTGTCGAGTATTTGGAAGGCCAGAGACAGAAGCCGTCGTGGTGTTTGGCAGTGAGGATGATGCCTTTCATCCCGGCGGCTTTGCAGATGCGCGCCCATTGTTCGCAGTCGAGCTGGGTCGGAGCAAAGGTATTGGGACTTTCCTGTCCTTCTCCCCATTCTTTGTCCGTGAAGGTATTCATGTTAAAATGGACAAAGGCATAGTATTTCATGTCGTGCCATTCCACCTGCTGGGGGGTAGGAAGGGCACCATAGGGAGGCGGCGGTGGCGGAGGTGGGGTAGTGCAGGCTGAAAACAGCAGACAGATGGCGGGAAGCAGCAGGTAGCGGTACATAGCCGGAAAATTGGGAGTAGAAAACAAGTAAGACCCT
>RDXT01000684.1 GCA_004292985.1 Bacteroidota bacterium | reverse complement strand
GGGCATATACGCCGCTACCGGCCCGAATCGCATGCCGTGAGCGGCGTATATGCCCGCGAAGCCGCCGGAAATCCCGCATTTGAGCAGGCGCGGAAGCTGGCCAATGACTTTGCCGCACTCGATGGCCGCCGTCCGCGTATTCTCGTAGCGAAAATGGGCCAGGACGGGCACGACCGGGGTGCGAAAGTGATCGCAACCAGCTTTGCGGACCTGGGTTTTGATGTGGACATCGGCCCGCTGTTTCAGATGCCGGAAGAGGTGGCAAGGCAGGCCACTGAAAATGATGTGCATATCGTCGGCGTGTCTTCGCTGGCGGGCGGACACAAGACCCTGATCCCGGCGCTGATCCATGAACTGAAAAACCTGGGACGCGAAGATATTCTGGTCGTTGCGGGCGGGGTAATTCCGCAGCAGGACTATGATTTTTTGTACCAGGCGGGATGCGCGGGGATATTTGGCCCGGGTACCCCTATCCCGGCAGCAGCCACAGATATTCTCAAAAAACTATTGGGAGAGGATGCGGACTGAGGTATCTTTACCCCATTAAGCCCTGAATATGCGTTTTTTTACGGGCATCTGCCTCTGTCTGACCTTATTTGCCTGCCAGCCACCCCGCACGGCTGCGCCTGATCCCTCCACCCAAAGCTGGGAACAGATCGAAAGCGCGGCCCGCGGCCAGAACCTCACCCTGATGATGTGGCAGGGAGACCCCTTTATTAATGAGTATATGCGGTCTTACGTAGCGCAGGAGCTCAAAAAGCGCTACGACATAGAGCTGCAAATTGCCGGAGGGCAGGGTAATGTGATTGTTTCAGCCCTGATTGCCAAGCAGGAAGCGGGAAGTCCGGAGAGCGAACTCGATATGGTCTGGATCAATGGAGAAACCTTTTTCCAGTTGCGGCAGATTCAGGGGCTTTATGGTCCGTTTGTCTCACAACTCCCTAACAGCCAATACATTAACCTGAAAAATCCTTTTATCGGCATGGATTTCCAGCAAGCGATAGATGGATATGAGTGTCCCTGGGGAAATGTGCAGATGGCCCTGATCTACGACAGCAGCCGGGTTGCCGTCTCTGAGCTTCCGCAGGATACCGCCAGCCTTGCCCGCTGGGTGGCCGCACATCCGGGACGATTTACCTTCAGCAATGATTTTACAGGACTCAGTTTTCTCAAGGCGCTGTTTATCCGCATGGCAGGCGGCCCCGACAGCATAAAAGGTCCCTTTCGCCCGGAGTTGTATGCGCGGGTAGCTCCGCAGCTCTGGGCCTACCTCAACCGGATCAAGCCCGGATTCTGGAAAAAAGGCGAAACCTTCCCTTCGGGTCTGGCGGCGGTGCATCAGATGTTTGCGGCGGGTGAAATTGACTTTACCATGAGCATGAACGACACTGAGGTGGATAATAAAATTGCACTGGGCCTGTTTCCCAACAGCGCAAGGGCTTATGTCTGGCAAAACGGTACCCTCCGCAACTCACATTATCTTGGCATCACTGCCCGCTCGGCACACAAGGCCGCAGCGATGGTGGCCATCAACTTCCTGATTTCGCCCGAAGCGCAGCTCAAAAAGAGCCAGCCTGCGGTGTGGGGCGATGGTACGGTGCTGTCTGTGAGCGACTTAGCTTCACCCTGGAAAGAGCAGTTTGCCCAGATTCCGGGGCGGCGTTATGCCCCTTCGCGCGAGGGCATGGAGCCTCTGGCACTGCCTGAACCTGCCCCTGAATATATGCTGCGCCTGGCGGAGGACTTTCGCCGCGAGGTGATTGAACAATAACTTCCGGATGCGCCCCACCCCTTTGCGGCATCTGCCCGTGCTGATATTCCTGCTGCTGACAGCCCTGCCTGTGGGTGCGGGACTGCTCTATGCGCTTTTGTATAGCTTTGGAATGGCTGGTCCCGGCGGCGGGCCTACCCTCCGCTACTGGCAGGAAGCCTGGAGCAATACCGAAATACCTCAGACACTGCTCTTCAGTGCATGGATTGCGCTGGCCTCGACCCTGCTGGCCCTGCTTCCTGCGCTGGCTGCGGCCCTGAGCGGTCACTTTCGCAGCGGAATCCTGTCCGGCGTGATCTATGCGCCCCTGACCCTGCCCGCGATGGCGGTGGCTTTTCTGGGATTTCAGGTACTTGGACAGTCGGGATGGCTTGCGCGCATGGCTGCGGGAATGGGATTCCTCAGCAATCCTGCGCAGTTTCCGGAGTTGATCCAGGATGCCTGGGGCACGGGGATTATCATCAGTCATGCCCTGATGGCCTTTCCTTTTTTTACGCTGCTTCTGTTGCAAGTAGTTGAGAGCGAGCGTATTTCTGAGCTGCAACAGCTTTCATATACCCTGGGAGCCAGTCCCCGCCAGAGCCTGCTTCGCGTAAGCCTGCCCCTGCTGCTGCGGAGGGTA
>RDXT01000683.1 GCA_004292985.1 Bacteroidota bacterium | reverse complement strand
TGAGAGATCATACCGATGACTTTGTGCGCAGGTGATCCGAAGTGAAACGAGCGGTCGCGCCCCTGGGTAAAGCCTCCTTCTTTGCCCTGCCACTGGCACATGAGCTGCTTGAGCGACATGTTGCGGGTCGTAAAAACGCCCAGATTCCGGTGCAGGGGAAGGATATAATCCTCTGGCTGTAAGGCTTTTGTGAGGCCGGTGGCGATGCCTTCCTGTCCGATACCCGAAAACCATTTACTCACCCTTCCCTGCCTGAGGAGGATCAGCATTTTCTCTTCGATCATGCGGGGATAGAGAAGATCTTGGTAGAGTTCGAGCAGGAATGCGTCGGAGAGATGTTTCCGGTCAAAGGTCATAGAGGGGCGGATTTCAGTAGAATGGATCAACAAGGGGTCAAAATTACACCATAATCAGCTTAAAAGCGCTTCAATTGCCTTCTCCCATGCCTCAAATCCAAAATGACTCCAGGCATTGTCCCATTTTTGGCGGATTTCGGCTGTGCAGAGCTTGCCAATGCTGCCTTCGTGGCTGTGGCTGACGTGTTTGTCGGGGGAAAAGCTGCCGTTTCGGATGGCTTCCCCCACCTGGCGGTAGGCTTCGCGGAAAGGGGTGCCATTGAGCACAGCCTTATTGACCTCTTCCACGCTAAACAGATAGTCGTACATGGGAGAGTCGAGGATATGCTCCTGCACAGTCAGGCGCTGGATCATGTAGTTGCTGATGCGCAGGCAGGATTTGAGTTCGCGGATGGCGGGAAACATCACGGCTTTGAGCAACTGAAAGTCGCGGTGATAGCCCGAGGGCAGGTTGGTGGTCAGCAGGGCCAGTTCGCCGGAGAGCGCCTGAATCCGGTTGCAGCGCGCGCGGATCAGTTCAAATACGTCCGGATTTTTTTTATGCGGCATAATGCTGGAACCCGTGGTGAGTTCATCCGGGAAGGAGATGAAGCCCATATTCTGGCTCATGTAGAGTGTCACATCTGCCGATAACTTATTGAGGGTGAAGGCAATGGATGACATTGCGGCCGCGAGGGCCCTTTCGCTTCGTCCTCTGCCCATCTGGGCATATACCACATTGTAGCTGAGGGTGGAGAAGCCCATGAGGCGGGCAGTCATGCTGCGGTCGAGCGGAAAAGAGGAGCCATATCCGGCGGCAGAGCCGAGGGGATTCTGATCGGACTGTCGCCAGGCAGCCAGCAGGGGCCAGAGGTCGTCGGCCAGACTCTCGGCATACGCGCCCAGCCAGAGACCGAAAGACGAGGGCATGGCTATCTGAAAGTGGGTGTAGCCCGGCAGCAGCACTTCGCGGTAGCGCTCGCTCTGCGCCTGAAGCGTATCAAAAAAGGCTTTCATCAGCCCGGCGATTTCTCCGGTTTCATGGAGAAAATAGAGACGTATGTCGGTGAGTACCTGGTCGTTGCGGGAGCGCCCGCTGTGCACCTTCTTGCCTGCTTCACCCAGGCGGCGGGTCAGCATCAGTTCTACCTGGGAGTGAATGTCCTCCACCCCCGGCTCGATGCTGAAATCGCCCTCTATAATCTGCTGATGAATCGCCAGCAATTCGGGCCGAAGCTGCGCCAGGTCTTCTTTTTCCAGCAGGCCAATGCGCTCCAGCATGGTGATATGCGCCAGCGTGCCCGCTACATCCCAGCGCGCCAGCGCAAGATCTAAGCTGCGGTCCTCGCCTACGGTAAATGCTTCGATCTCCGCTTCGATCGGGTATCCCTTGTCCCAGAGTTTCATGGCACAAATATAGAGCCTGCACGCGGCGAATCTATGAACAGAAGCTTCAATTTTTATTTGGAATCTTCAAAAATGTCAAATAAATTAGCATTATACATCCATTTAAAGTCCTTGCTAATTTTCATATCATACAATTCTCATATTTTGGTCTTGTATGAATGGGAATGGGGGCATTTTCACGTACTTCCTTTCACTTTACACCTACTTCTATGCAAAAATCTTCCACCATCAACCTCTGGGCAGTTCTTGTGAGCGCCCTCGCCTACATGGGTATTTCCGCTGCCTGGTATGGCGCATTTGCCACCCCCTGGATGACCCTCAGCGGTATTACAGAGGAGCAGGCACAAAATGCAGGTCCCGCTCCCTTTATCGTAGGCTTTATCGGCGCTGTGCTGATGTTTTATGTACTGGCCTTCTTTTTTGCGAAGCTGAATATTCAGGGTGCCGTGCAGGGTATGCTCACCGCAGCGCTGATCTGGCTGGCTTTTTACTTTACCCAGGGCCTGACCAATGATCTCTTCTCCATTCGCCCCTGGCAATTGTCCCTCATTAATACCGGCTCCACCTTAGTTACCATGCTGGTAGCCGGGGCGATTATCGGAGCCTGGAAAGTGAAAGCAAAAAGCTGAACAGGAAACAGGGTACAGGGTACA
>RDXT01000682.1 GCA_004292985.1 Bacteroidota bacterium | reverse complement strand
GCTCTTCATATGTCTGAAGCCGCGCCCCCTCTCAACTTTTTCTCCCTCCTTACACAAGAGGAAAGCAGCCGCCTGAGCAAGGTGCTGAACCGCCTGCCCTCCCACCTCGGATCGGTGCGGGTCGAACCCATCCGCTTTCAGGCAAATCCCCATCAGGCGCTTGCACCGCATATCCGGCCTATGTCCGGCCATCCGGATACCTATATTATCGAATTTTACAGCGAATACACCCCCGAAAACACTCATTATCAGCAACTTATACACGAAAACGAGCAGCTTCGCCAGGAGCAGGAGCGAGGCCGCCATATACTCGATGCCCTTCAGAAAGGCTCCAAGGGCCTTCTGATTTTGAATGAGGACCTGAGCATCTACTACTTTAATGCACCTGTACAGGAGTGGATAAATATCACCGACTCAGACATTGGTCGCCCGATCCATCATTTTACGTTTAATATCCCCCTTCCGGGCATTGCAGATATTCTCGTAAATGCGCAGGCAGGCACAACCACACGCCTCGATGATATTATTTCTGATACGCAAAAAACGCTGCGCCTCACGATAGCGCCGCTCGGCAGCGAACAAGCCCCTGCACGTATGGTCGCTTTGCTCTTCCAGCTTATGTCGGCTGATCCGCAAAGCCACCCTTCACCTGCACAGTCGAGCGCCCAGAAAGCCTTCACCGAATCCACCCCCCACCCGGTGTATGTACTCGACCGCCCGCTGAACCGCATTACCTATCTGGCACTCGATGATAGTTTTCTCGGCTATACACGGGCGGAACTCCTGAAGATGGATGTGCCTCACATTCTGAGCCTTATCCATCCCGAAGACACGGACACGGCCATAGACGACTTCCTGGACCAGGCTAAGATTAAGCCCTACTCCGAATGGATCTTCAAAGAGTTCCGGATGAAGGATAAAAACGGACTCTGGGCCTGGGTACACACACAGGAAAAAGTCTCGCGCCGCAATCCGGATGGCAGTATCCGCGAGCTGGTAGGCATTATCCGGGACATTACGGAAGAAAAAGAACGGGAGCTGGCCCTGAAAACAAGGGTAAAGCAGCTTCAGAGCATGATCCATTTTTCCGGTTCGGCAATGGCTTTTATCAGCCCCGATGGATTCATTTCTGAAAGCAATTTTGAAGCAGCCCGGCTCAGCAATGCCACCGCTCAGGGCTTAAAAGGATCTCATTTCACCGAAAGCGCAGCCTTTGTACTGACCATGGACGGCAAAGCGCAGGCACAGGAGCTCTGCGCCCAGGCAGTAAAGACGGGTGAAATCCAGATGTATAAGGATGTCCTCTTTGGGGTCCGCGACGAAACGATCCGGGCGCTTTCTGTGAGCCTGAAGCCCCTGAAAAATGAAGCCGGAACGGTCACTATGCTGCTCGCTGAGTCGCAGGACACCACCCACGCCCTGCAAAAGCAGGAAGAAATGAGCCATAAGATTGAGTTGCTGCGGCAAATTCCGCTCAATATGAAAGGCATAGGGGTGCTGGTGGTGGACAGTAACCTCAATTTTCTGCTTTCCAAAGGCCCTTTTCTCGACCAGCACCGCTTCAGTAACATCGAAGGAAAAAACCTGTACGACCTTTTCCCTCCGGAAGTCGCCAAACGGCTGGCCCTGCACTACCGGAAAGCCCTGAGCGGCGAGACGGTGCAGTTTGAGGGCACACACGAGGAGCGCAGTGTTTATACGACCCGGATTATTCCCCTGACCAATGCCAGAGGGGATATTTATGCGGCGATGGCCATTTCGCAGGATATTACGGAGATGCGGCAGGTGCAAAATGCCATAGATACCGTGGCGCACAGCATCATCGTGCCCTCGGAGCAGGAGTTTTTTGACAACCTGACCCGGAGCCTCGGCTCGATCCTGGACGTTAATCACGTATTTATCGGGGAGTTTCACCAGGAAACCTTCAGCATTCATACCCCCGCTTACTGGCGGCGTGGCGAGATGGTGCATCAGTTTGAATATAGCATAGACGGCACGCCTACGCAGCGGATTCTTCAGCAGCGCACCCCTTTGATTTTCAAAAAAGAGGCACATAAAGCCTTTCCCAGAGATCCCTATCTTCAGGAGCAGAAGGTCGAAGGCTATCTCGGCTCTCCGCTGTTCGATTCCTCGGAGCAGGTGATTGGTCTTCTGGTGGTGATGAGCGATAAGCCCATCGAAAATGTCGAGATGGACGAGAATATCATTAAGGTATTCACAGCAAGGGCCGGGGCGGAACTTGAGCGGCAGAAAGCGCAGCGCGCCCTGCTGGCACAGGAGCAGATCTACCGGACCCTCGCGCAGAATATCCCCAACGGGCTGGTGATCGTATTTGATCCGGGCCTCAAAGTCCGGATGTTCGAAGGGCAGCTTGCGCAGTTTTTCAGCCGCGACCAGA
>RDXT01000573.1 GCA_004292985.1 Bacteroidota bacterium | reverse complement strand
AGTACCAGGCGAAGAAGAAGGTCCATACTGTAAAAAGCCCCGCTTTTCAGCAGGGCTTCCTCCGGGGCGAAGGATTAAAACAAAGAAGTAAGTTTCATAGCTACGCCCATGTCGCCTTCAATACGGAGTTTTCCGGTCATAAAGGCCATCATCGGGTTGAGGTTGCCTGCGAGCATTTCATTGAAATCGCTGAGGTCGAGGTGGACTGTGCAGTCTGCTTCGCCATCTTCATTGCTCACGGTATTGCTGCTGCCACTGCCGTCGAGCAGGACAACACCTTCGCCGCCATTAAAGGCAAACTTGATTTTGGAGCCTAAGCTGTCAGCCATTTCGGCGCGGCTTTTCACGTTGCTGGTGGTTGTTTCGAGACTCATTGAAGCGCGGATATTTGAAGTGATGCTGCAAGTTAAGCAGCAAGTGAATGGATTAAAAAGGAAAATATAAATTTTTCCAGATTTTCCAAGGCGAGTCGTTCAGAGTGCTGGTTTATGTATCCTGAGGTCGTGCTGAGGTAGGCCCTGTTTAAAATGCCCCCTTTTTGTAACAAAGTTTGTCATAAATTGCCCCTAAAGTATTACAAATTATGTCTATATTTACCCCCAAAATATAACAAAACCTGATTTGGAGTTCAAAAGAAAGGCATATCAGAAGCTTCTGGACTGGAAGAACAGGCCTTCCCGGAAACCGCTGGTGATCCGGGGTGCAAGGCAGGTCGGCAAATCCACGCTCGTACATCAGTTTTCGAAGGAGTTTGCCCACTTTATCCCGCTCAATCTGGAGAAAAGCCTCCACCAGCAGTGGTTCGGGCAGCTCAGCGATGTGCACCAGATCACCGAAGCGATATTTTTGAATACAAATACGCCGCAGGATGGCAGGCCTGTGCTGATTTTTTTAGATGAGATACAGGAGTCGCCCCGCGCGATTCAGATGCTCAGGTATTTTTATGAAGAAAAACCGGAGCTGTATATCATCGCAGCAGGGTCCCTGTTGGAGTTTGCCCTCAAAGAGGTGCCCTCCTTTCCGGTGGGGAGGGTGGAGCAGATGGTGCTGCATCCCTTTGATTTTGAGGAGTTTCTGATGGCGCTGGGGCACGATGCGGCCCTTCGTCAGCTTCATACCCTGCCCATTCCGGCTTTCGCGCACAGCACCATGATGGAATTGTTTCATACCTACGCCCTCATAGGAGGAATGCCGGAGATCGTGAAGCTGTATGTGCAGGAAAAGCATTTTTCGGCGCTTAAGCCCGTGTACGAGTCACTGTGGCAGGGCTATCAGGATGATGTGGAAAAATATGCCGGAAACGCCACTGAGAAAAAGGTGATCCGCCACGTGATTCACACGGCTGCTATGGAAAAAGACCGCATCGCCTTCGAAGGCTTTGGCAATTCCGCCTACAAGTCGCGCGAGGTCGGAGAAGCGCTTCGGGCATTGGGGCTGGCCCGCATCATCCAGCTCATCTATCCGTCAAACAATGTACAGCCACCCATCCTGGCAGATTTGAAAAAAAGGCCCCGCCTACAATTCGTAGATACCGGATTGCTGAACTATGCCATGAATGTGCAGGCGCAAATGATCGGTATCGCTGACCTGAACGACTTTTACAAAGGGAAAATCATTCAGCACCTGATCACCCAGGAGCTTCAGGCCCAGTTTGATACACCTTCTTACAAGCCTCATTTCTGGACAAGGGAAAAAAGTGGCAGCAGTGCCGAGGTGGATATCCTCTATGCCCATGATCAATACCTGATTCCGGTCGAGGTAAAATCAGGTTCGCAGGGGAAACTCCGCTCTCTGCATCAGTTTATGGAGTCCTGCGGGCACCCTTACGCTGTCCGTCTATTGGGCAGCCAGTTTTCCGTAGATAGCCTCGTGACACCAGGCGGGAAACCCTACCATCTCATGAATCTGCCCTATTATCTCGGTACAAAAATACCCCGGTACCTGTCCTTTTTTACGGAGCAATACCCGCATACAGAGTGAGCCGGGATTACTCCCTCCTCAGATACGCATCTGCCTTCGCCCGCTCTTTTACCGTCATTTGTGCGTATAACTCGTCGAAAAAAGGCTCTTTGGTAAAATAACAGATCACATCGGAGTCGCCAATATTGATGTCGCGGGCGCGAAGCAGGCCCAGCATCATCGGAATCCAGTGATACTGGCTATACAGAACCGGCTGCTGAATTTCTGCCGGAGCAGGAGCCGCCGACACCGCCGGAGCCGCAGCAAAGTCAAAAGACGCGCCCAGGGTATCGGCCTGCTGTGCCAGGCTTATGCCCTCAGGTTTCAGGCGGTCGCCCTCCTCGGCTACGAGGTACTGCACCGACTGCACGAAGAGTTTCTGGGCAAAGAGTTTAAAGGCAGAGACATTGTAGCTGTACACCTCGCTGCTGGCATAGGGCGTTTTGTAGGCCACATCTTCGACATAGACCGTGCCGCCGGCCCAGATAAAGTAGCCCCGGAGCACCTTTTCGTCGAGGCGGATTTTCATGGGGGTCGTGACAACGGGAGTGGCGTCGGCCCCGGAGGAGGCAAGGTAATGGCCCGGCAGCCAGTCGGAGTAAAACTCTACGACCCGCTGCACAGAGTCATAGCGGCCAAAGCGCAGCAGCATGTGGCGAAGGTACAGTTTGTCATAAGGTTCGATATTTTTGCGGGCGAGGTGCTCATCTACAAAGCGCAGATGGGCGGAGGGTACAGAGGGGTTGCCCAGCAGCAGCACCTTGTCGAGGATGTCGTCGAGGGCCAGGATAAAAGCTGATACATCATTCGACATTTTTACCCCCCGGTTCATGTGAAATACCTGACGATCAGCCGTTTTGAGGAGGCAGTTGCCTTTGTAAAAACTCAGGGAGCCAAGCCCGGCAAAAGGCAGGGTCAGACACTCGTGCTGAGAGTCATACTGACCCCGGAGCTCGGCATAGGCGGCAAGCCGCAGTTGCTGGTCGGGACGCAGGGGGTAGGCGTAGATACTTTCCCCGATCAGCCGTTCGAATAAAAGGGGTTGCTGGCCGGGCAGATACAGCGAAAACAGAAGCAGGAAGGGTAAAATCAAAGAGCGTTTAGCGGACATAAAATCCACAGATATATAAATGTACGGCAAATTGAAGAATCTATTCCGGAAAATCTATTCAATTTGCATGCCGGAATGACAAGGCAGTCTTTGCGGAGGAATGGTACAAGAAAATCGCAAGTCTTTTTATCCTTTTGTATAAAAATGTACATTTACCCGCAAGGACGCGCATGATCCATCTACCAACTCCCCTATTAAGAATCAGGCGATATGTTAAACATTGTACTTTTCGGACCTCCCGGTGCGGGCAAAGGCACCCAATCGCAGTTTATCATTGACACTTTTGGGCTTAAACACCTCTCTACGGGCGATATGCTGCGCGCGGAGCTGGCTTCAGGCTCTGAATTGGGTGCAAGGGTCAGGAGCATTATGGATGCAGGACAGCTTGTGAGCGATGAGATTGTGATCGAACTGATCGCCAAACGCCTCGACAGCAATCCGGAAGCCGCAGGCTTTATTTTCGACGGATTTCCCCGCACAGTAGCCCAGGCAGAGGCCCTCGACCACCTGCTTACCGAAAAGCATACCGCCATCGGACACATGATTTCGCTGCGCGTACCTGAGGAAGAACTGGTCAAACGCCTTGTTAAACGCGGGGAAGAAAGTGGGCGCTCTGACGACAACGAAGAGACGATCCGCAGGCGTATTACGGAATACAACACCAAAACCTTACCTGTGGCCGAGTATTACCGTGCCCAGGACAAGCTCAAAGAGATCGAAGGGGTAGGTGAAATTGAAGAAATCAGCCGCCGCATCAGCAGCCTGCTCGACCGCGCGGTATAAGTCGCCATATTATTCGTAATTTTGCTTTCTGTTTGCGGGCAGCCTTCTGTCTGCAACGAGGGATCCATTATGAGCGAATCATTTGTTGACTACGTAAAAATCTACTTCACCAGCGGCAAAGGCGGCGACGGTGTGGTATCCTGGCGGCGGGAAAAATATGTACCTAAAGGCGGGCCCAATGGCGGCGACGGCGGCAGGGGCGGGCATGTGATCGTGCGGGGCAATGCACAGCTCTGGACATTGCTGGACCTCAAGTACCGCAAATTTATCCACGCCGAAGCCGGGATGCCGGGCGAAAGCAATAACTGCACCGGGCGCAGCGGAAAGGATGAAATTGTGGATGTGCCCCTGGGTACACTGGTTCGCGATGACGAAACGGGCGAGGTCGTAGCCGAAATTCTCCACGATGGGCAGGAGCTGCTGCTGCTCGAAGGCGGCTGGGGGGGCAAAGGCAATACATTTTACAAGACTGCGACCCACCAGGCACCCGATTTTGCAGGAAAAGGCGGCCCTCCTCAGGAAATGCAGGTCGTTTTTGAGCTGAAGGTGCTGGCAGATGTGGGTCTGGTAGGCTTTCCCAATGCCGGAAAGTCCACGTTGCTCTCAGTGGTCAGTGCCGCACGTCCCAAAATTGCCGACTACGCCTTCACTACACTGGTTCCGAACCTCGGCATTGTGCGTTACCGCGACAATTTGTCCTTTGTGATGGCCGATATTCCCGGGATCATCGAAGGCGCACACCAGGGCCGCGGACTGGGCACCCAGTTTTTGCGGCACATCGAGCGAAACAGCGTGCTGCTCTTTATGGTTTCGGTAGATACCGACGATATCCGTAAGCAGTACGAAATCCTGCTCAACGAAGTACATCTGTACAACGAAGAGCTGACAGACAAGCCCCGGATGCTGGCCATTACCAAATGCGACATGATAGATGAGGGAATGGAGGCAGAATTGCTGGCAGAACTATCGGATTTACATCCCGTATTTATATCTTCGGTGGCACAAAAGGGCCTCGATGCCCTGAAGCAAAAACTCTGGGCTTTGCTTAATCCGGAACAATGACCTTTGAAGATTTTCTGAAAAGCAAACGGATAGATTCAGCCGCTTTCCGCGCCGCCCGTCCGGAAGAATGGGAGTCCTGGAGGCAGTTGTTTGAGGCAATGGGTCCGGTTTCTTTCGATTATCAGAAGAAATATTTTTTTAATCCGGTCAGAAGGTCATTTTTGTTATCTGTTACAGAACCTGAAAAACCTGCCGAAGAGAAGAAGCCTGCCCTCAGCGGCAAGCCCAAACTGGTTATGAAGCCCTCCCTGAAACCACCCAAAACCGAAAATACTCCGCCCGATGTCCAACATCCCCTATGAGATACATACCCTTGCCAATGGCCTCCGTGTGATTATCCACGAAGACCATTCCGTACCCAAGGCTGTGATGAACATTTTGTATCGTGTCGGCTCCAAAGATGAGGAAGCGCACCGCACAGGTTTTGCTCACCTCTTCGAGCACCTGATGTTCGAAGGCAGCCGCCACATTCCGCATTATGACGAGCCTTTGCAGCGGGCCGGGGGACAAAACAATGCCTTTACCACTTCCGATATCACCAACTATTACCTGACGCTGCCCTCCAACCAGCTCGAAACGGCCTTCTGGCTGGAGTCCGACCGGATGCTGGAGCTGGCTTTTTCGGAGGAGAAGCTGGCCATTCAGAAAAGTGTGGTAATCGAAGAGTTTAAACAGCGCTACCTCAACCAGCCCTATGGCGATGCACACCTGCGCCTGCGGGGCCTTCATTTTCAGCAGCACCCCTACAACTGGGCGACCATTGGCAAAGAAATCAGCCACATCGAAGGGGCGACGCTCGAATACGTGCAGGATTTTTTCTTTGGCTACTACGCCCCCAACAATGCGACGATGGTCGTGGCGGGGGATGTGGACCCGGCAGAGGTGATGCAACTGGCCGAAAAATGGTTTGGTCCGATCCCGGAGCGCGCCCTCAAAAAACATCCGCTGCCGCAGGAGCCTGCGCAGACAGCCCCGCGCCGCGACACCGTCTATGCCGATGTGCCCTTCCCTGCGGTATATAAAATGTACCACATGCCCGCGCATACCGACCGGGACTACTATGTGGCCGACCTGATTACTGATCTGCTTTCTTCCGGGCGAAATGCGCGCCTGTTTCTGAATATGGTAAAACAGCGGCAGGTAGCAACCAGCGTAAGTGCCTTTTCCTGGGGCATGTACGATCCCGGTGCCTTATCTATAGATGCCCAGATTGCCGCCGGACATTCGCCCGAAGCCTATGAAGAGGCTCTACAGCAGGAACTCGACAGCCTCCAGGACCTGAGTGAAGAAGACCTCCAGCGCATCAAAAACAAGGTGGAATCTATGTTTGTCCTGAACCAGATGACCATCCTGAACAAAGCCATGTCCATCGCTACCTGCGACAGCCTCGGCGACCCGGAGCTGATCAACACCACTCCCCAGATATATCAGGCCATTACCCTGGAAGAACTCAAGGAGGTGGCCGCCCGGATATTTCACCCCAACAACTGCTCCACCCTGTATTATCTGCCCAAATAAGCCGGGAACTATGTTAAACCGCATTACCCCTCCTCCGGTACGTCCGCTAAGTCCCCGCACCCTGCCCGCCTACCGCGAGGCGGCCCTGAGCAACGGTATCCCGGTGTACTGGATTCCGCATGGCCAGGTCGAAGTGGCAGAAGTGATGATGGTTTTCCGGGCGGGCGACTCTTTTCAGCCCAAGCCGGGCCTCGCCGACTATACCGCCAAAATGATGGCCGAAGGCACGGCCTCCTATACCAGTACCGGACTCGCCCGCAAGCTCGACGACCACGGCGCATGGCTCAGCCACGAGACCGATATGGAGTTTATCAGTCTGAACCTCACCAGCCTGGAGCGGCACCTGCCTGATACCCTGCCGCTGATGCACGAGGTTGGATTTACCCCTACGTTTCCGGAAGCGGAGTTTCAGAAAATGAAGCAGCGCAATCTCCAGAAGCAGCGGGTAACGGAGCAAAAAACCGGATGGCTCGCCCGTCGTCATTTTGGGCCGCTGCTCTTCGGACCTGAGCACCCCTATGGAAAAAGCCTGGGCCTGCCTGAGATCGAAGCCATTCAGTATGAGGACCTTGCGCCCTACCACCAGCGGTATTTTCAGGCCGGAAATGCCTTTTTTGCTGTGTCGGGCCGCTTCGATGAGCACAAGCTGCTGGCCCTGCTTGATCAGACCTTCGGCGGCCTGCCCTATACCGGTGCCAATAAAGAGGACTCTTCTGCAAAGGATGTACCTTTTGTAACCCAGACAGGGCGGCATTATGTTGAAAAAGAAGGATTGCAGTCCACCATCCGCCTCGGGCATATCGGCAAGGAGCGCTCGCACCCCGACTACTATCCGATGGAGGTGGTCAATACCATTCTGGGCGGCTATTTTGGTTCGCGACTGATGCGGAACATCCGCGAGGAAAAAGGCTTCACGTACGGTATCTCGTCTAACCTGGTGTCGTTTCGGAACGATGGCTACTTCCTGATTGGCACCGACGTGAAAAAGGAAGTTACTCAGGCCACGCTCGACGAGATCCGAAAGGAAATAAATATCCTGCAAACCCAACCCGTTCTGGACCACGAACTCGACACCGTGAAGAACTTCATGGCCGGTGAATTTGTGGGTTCGCTCAACACCCCGTTCGAGATTGCCGACCGCTACAAGACTATCCTGCTCGACGGCCTGCCGACCGATTTTTTGAGCAACTACGTGCAGAACCTGCGGGCGGTGTCGGCAGAGCAGATTCAGAAAATGGCCCAATCCTACTTAAATGACGAGGTTTTGATGGAAGTGGTCGTTGGTGGCAAGTAGTAATACACCAAAAAGGCAGATAAAGGCGAATAAATCTTAAATTGAGCTTATAAATTCTTAACGTGGGGATAACATTGCCTAAATTGCGTGCTATTATTGTGGCCTGTTTTGAACTCATGGTGTTCAACCCGTAAATAACTCACGTTTATGACTGTACTGGCTGTTGCCGTAGCATTTATAGCCGCTTATTTGTTAGGATCTATCCCCTCTGCGGTCTGGTACGGACAAGCCTTTTTTGGTGTCGATATTCGTAATCATGGCAGCGGTAACGCCGGGGCCACGAACACGTTTCGGGTACTGGGCAAACGGGCTGGCACGGTTGTGATGCTGGCCGACGTGTTGAAAGGCTATACAGCCGCGCTACTCGCATCGCTGCTCTGTCAGCTTGGGTATATCGGTGAGGATTCTGTTCTGACGTTCAAGCTATTATTTGGTCTTACGGCTGTTGTTGGGCATTTGTATCCGGTGTTTGCGCAGTTCCGGGGTGGCAAAGGCGTGGCCTCGCTGTTGGGTATGGTGCTGGCCACACACCCGGAGGTGGCTGCTGTTTGCATTGGTATTTTTCTGCTGGTGGTGCTTGCCTCGCAATACGTCTCGCTAGGGTCGATGCTGGCCGCGCTGGCGTTTCCAATTCTCTTGTTATTGCGGGTGTTTGGACAAAAAGAAAGCCCTCTGCTCATTGTGTTTGGCTTTGTGGTGTTTTTGCTGGTCGTGCTTACGCACAAGAAAAACATTACCCGGATTTTGAGCGGTCAGGAAAGCCGCACGGTGTTGATTCGGTTGCGAAAGCGCAAATAGTTTTGCCAACTTTGTAGGCAGAAAACTAATCGCCCATGAACGCGACCACAGCAACCTACATCGAATCGAACAAACAACGGTATCTCGACGAACTCTTCGACCTGCTCCGAATCCCCTCGGTTTCGGCAGACTCCAACTTTAAGGACGACGTACGCCGGGCCGCCGAGTTTGTGCGTGATAAACTCAGTGCGGGAGGCCTCGACAATGCTCAACTCCACGAGACCCCCGGCCACCCCATCGTTTACGCCGAAAAACTGATCGACCCGGGCCTGCCAACCGTACTGGTTTA
>RDXT01000681.1 GCA_004292985.1 Bacteroidota bacterium | reverse complement strand
CACCCCATTCGGATACAGCGGCATCGCAATCAGGTGCGCCGACTCAAATGAAAAACCCTCAGCCGCATGCAGCACAGATACGCCCGCAGCCACGAGGCTGAGGGGGATAAAAAAAGCCCAGAATATTTTTTTAATGTCCGAAGGGTCCCGGACGATGTAGTCTGCCATATACACAAAGGCCGCCAGGTACCAGAGCTTCGATAGGAGAAACTTAAATGAGCGCTCCGGATAGGTGGACGTAATGCAGCAGACCAGGGTCCAGAAGAGAATCAGAAAGATCAGGATGTGAAAGGCAGAGAGTTTCCGACTCCTGTCAAACTGCCTGCCCGCCAGCACCTGAATCAGAAAAATGCCCATCAGAACGAGCATCAGCGGCTCTGAAGCGATGTCTATGGCAAAACTCCCGCCCATTTCGATCTGAAGCGAGCAGGGAATGGCAGCGACAGCCAGCCAGAATACCGGGCGGTAGTGATACACAATGAGCAACAACAGCAGCACGACCACAGGCAGGGCCATGAGCAAGGGGGTATGCAGGCGCACAGACAGGGCAATGGCACCCACCGTAGCCAGCGCGAGGCCAGCCAGGAGAAGGTTGCGCCACAGCGCGGCAGGAGTCCGGGCTTGCAGAGGAGTCAAGGTCAGTCGTTTTTATTCAGCGAAACGGTCATCCGGTCAATGATCAGCGCGCCTGCGATGCTGACCAGCGCCGAGATCAGCAGCGCGGCAATAACAATCACCCAGCGCACCGGACGGGCTTTGCGGTCCGAAGGATAGGCTGTTTCAGGCTTCAGCACGGTGCTGAAGGGCGTAAGGTCCATCATTTCGAGGTAGCGGATTTTCTCCTGCACATTTTCGAGGTCCATGGACAAATATTCTGTCTGCTCTTCGAGGGCCATGACCTGATCCAGGCCTTCACGAAATTTTTCGAGGTTCATCGAGGAGCCGCTCGAATTGCTCACCAGGGCGCTGACCTTACCACGGGCGGCTTCGATATCGCTTTTGGCAGAAATGGCTATCCCGCTGCTGGCTCCGTGTACTTTCACCGCTTCGCGGTAGCGGGCCTGGGCTGCACCCAGTTCACCTTCGGCCAGGAGCACCTGCTCGGCCATCACCTCTGACTGCGTGAGCGAGCGCAGCACATTGTAGCGGCGGCGCAGCGAACGGGCACTGTCATTATACTGAGTCATCTGCACCTGGAGATTGGCAGCACTGCGGCGGTATAGGTCCAGGATAGAGACTTTGTTCTGGTTCAGCATTTCTTTGTTCACCGCATCTACCCGGTTTGCCACCAGGTTTACGATGTCGGCGGCCCGCTGCGGATCGGTATCGTATGCCTCGATGGTCAGACCATTGCCTTCGGTGCGGATGTTGCGCACATTACCTGCGTATATTTTCAGGACTTTAAAGCGGGGAGAAGTTTCGGTTTTACTCACGCCATAAGCCGACCAAAGGTCCAGAGAATCAATGACATACATTTTTACCGACTCAGAAGAGGCAATGTTGTCTAATTTTTCCACCTCCTTGGCACTGCCGTAGAGATAAATATCAGGCTCCTCGGCAAAGAGGTTGGTCAGGTCAAAGCGCTCGGCACCTGTGGGGTAAATGGTGGTGCTCGCCAGATATTCGGGCTTGTAAATAAAGGGCATGGTGAGCACAAAGGCGGCAATGACCGAAAGCAGGATCACGCCGAGGATATACACGCGGTAGGTACGGGCGACCTCGAAGATATGCAGGAGGCTGAAGGGATTCTCCCGGGGCGTATCAGACATAGGATAGTCGGTAGGTGAAAGGGACTGCAAGTTACAGAAAATCAGATTATCCCTTCATCCTAAAAAAAATCCCGGATCATGCGGTCCGAAACGAGCCATCCGCGGGGTGTCAGCCGGAAAAAGTCTCCTTCGCGCTCCATCAGCCCTTCGCGCTGGTATTGGCTGAGCAGGTCTGCAAACTGTGTCCGGAAGCGGGGTTTCCACTGGCTTTCGATGTGGCGGACATCAATGCCGCTTTGTCTTCGGAGCTGGGTCATGATGTATTCGTGGTAGCGCTCCTGCGGGCTGAGGGTCTCCTGCTCTTCGGTAGGGAGCTGGCCTTCTGCGATCCTGCGCAGGTAGCCGCTGTTATTGGCGAGGTTCCACGCGCGGGTATTCTGGTCATAGCTGTGGGCCGAAGGGCCGAGGCCCAGATAGGGCTTGCCTTCCCAGTAGGACATGTTGTGCCGGGAGCGGAAACCGGGTTTTGCGTAGTTGCTCAGTTCATAATGCACATATCCGGCGGCGCTGAGTTGTTCGTGGGCCAGGAGAAATTGTTCGCCAAATGATTCATCTTCAGGCAAATGCACCTTTTGCTGCTGCACCTGCCAGCCGAGCGCTGTTTTTTCTTCGACCGTCAGGGCGTATAGAGAAAG
>RDXT01000680.1 GCA_004292985.1 Bacteroidota bacterium | reverse complement strand
AGCGGCTTCAACTATGTGCTGCGGCGGCCTGCCGGGGTGGCAGCGCTGATCTCACCCTGGAACCTGCCCCTGTATCTTTTTAGCTGGAAAATAGCGCCCGCCCTGGCCGCAGGCTGCTGCGCAGTGGCCAAACCTTCGGAAATCACCCCCGTAACGGCCCACATGCTGTCCGAAATCTGCATAGAGGCGGGCCTGCCTCCGGGCGTGCTGAACATTGTGCATGGCAGCGGCCCCAGCGCCAGGCAGACCCTGGTGGCGCATCCGGATATTTCGCTCATTTCCTTTACCGGAAGTACCGCTACCGGGCGCAGCATTGCCGCGACTGCTGCCCCGCAGTTTAAAAAGCTCTCTCTGGAGCTGGGTGGCAAAAATGCGGCAGTGGTATTTGCTGACTGCGACTATGAGGCCACGATCGAAGGGCTGCTGAGGGCCAGTTTTACCAACCAGGGGCAGATTTGCCTCTGCGCTTCGCGGATTCTGGTTGAAAAGGCGATCTATGAGCGATTTCTGAGCGATTTTGTAGCGCGGGTGCGCGCGATGAAAACGGGAGACCCACAGCAGGACGATACGCGCATCGGGGCGATTGTGTCGCAGGCACAATATGAGAAGGACCTGAGCTACCTGCAAATGGCCCGCGATCTGGGGGGTGAAATTCACTGCGGCGGCGAACGCCCGGCGGATCTGCCTGCGCACTGCGAAAAGGGCTGGTTTCTCAGCCCTGCCGTGATCACGGGTCTGCCGATGGACTGCCGCGTGAACCAGGAAGAGATATTTGGCCCTGTGGTAACGGTGCAGCCCTTTGACAGCGAAGAAGAAGCCCTGCATCTGGCCAACAGCACCCGCTACGGCCTGGCAGCAACCGTCTGGACCAGTCATGTGAAAAAAGCTCACCGCGTAGCGGCACGCTTGGAGGCGGGAATCGTTTGGATCAATGACTGGCTGGTACGCGATTTGAGAACTCCCTTTGGCGGCATGAAGCAGTCGGGCGTGGGCAGGGAAGGCGGCCATGAGGCCCTGCGCTTCTTTACGGAAGCCAAGAATATTTATCTCGGCGAATGAGCCGGAAATTTGGCCATTCACGTTGTTTTTTTCGCCAAATGCTCTTTCTCTAATGTCTGACAGGGATTTCCTGCTGATGTTTGCAGGGAATTAACGTGTTGTGATGTATGAATACACATAAGCCCTTTTTGTCTCTTCGGTTTTTCTTTGTTCTGGGCATTTTCTTTGCCAACATGAACTTTACCGACATTCATTTGCCGGATAGTTTTGTCTGGCTACGAAAGACCTTTCTGGCAGAAGGCTGGCTGGGTATGAGCTATTTTTTCAAGCTGGCAGGTTTTATGGTGGGCTATCATTACCTGAAAAATCTGTCTTCGTTTAAGGCATCCACCTTTTTGCTCAAAGAAGCGAGCACCCTCTATCCCATTCACTGGATCACCATGCTGATCGCTGTGCCGTTTTCGCTGGAGATTCTGGGAGAAGATAAACTCAAATGGGTGCTGATTTTTTTAAGTAATGCCTCTCTCATTCATACACTGATCCCGGCGAAAGACTTTTTCATGTCATTCAACATTCCGGCGTGGACCTATTCGAATGAGATGTTTTTTTACTTTCTGTTTCCTTTGATTGCCTGGATGTTGCTCAAAGCGCCCCGGATCATCATTGGCTTGTGGATTGCGCTGATGATCGGGATAGTCATTACGATGGAGGTGGTTTATAAGGAGTTTAATACGGAGATGTGGTATCTCTTTTTCTTTAACCCCTGGTTTAACCTCGCGGAATTTGGCCTCGGAATATTTGTCGCATATCTCTATTTCCAGGCGAAAGACAAGCTATTTTTCCAGTTGCCCTACAATGTAACCTGGCTCGAAATTACTTCGATTTTGCTGCTGCTTGTCTTTTTCATCTTCCGGGGCAGTGTGCTTCAGATTTATCGGTTCTCTTATTACTACTGGATCCCGCTCAGCTATCTCATATTTGCCTTTTCGTTCCAGCGGGGCCGGATTTCTGCCTTTCTTTCGCGCAAGCCGTTTATCTTTTTGGGCGAAATGGCCATGTCATTTTACCTGCTTCACCTTTCGGTGCGCGGTTATGGCACTTTCTTTAACCGGAAAACGCACCTGCTCGAAGATGTATATGTCCGGATTGTGGTGCTGTTTGTGGTGAGCTTTGTGCTGGCAGTGCTTTTCCACCGCTATGTCGAGAAGCCGATAAATGTCCTGATCAGCAAGTGGCTCAAAACGGACGACGCGCACGGATCAGAACACCTGGCAACGGGTAACTCTCACATAGCAAAGCTGCCTCCCGGACGAGAGGCAGCAGATACAACACATAACGGATAAAAAACGGCAGGCCGCAGCCTTATTTGTTTACTCGCTGAAGCTGCGCAGGCGTGCCTCGATGGA
>RDXT01000679.1 GCA_004292985.1 Bacteroidota bacterium | reverse complement strand
CTGGGGCGATTATGACAAAGACGGCGACCTCGATCTGGCAGCTACCGGAAGAAATGCTGCCGGAAGCCCGGAACTCCGCATTTTTAACAATGGCGGAGCGGGCGACCTGGCCCAGATCGCCAACCCGGCACCACTCACTGGAGTGATAGAAGGATCACTTGCCTGGGCCGATTACGACGCCGATGGCGATCTCGACCTGGCTGTCAGCGGTGCCTCTGCCGGAGGCCCTTTTACAGCCACCTCTGCCGGAGGCCCTTTTACAGCCATTTACCGCAACGAAGCCGGGAATTTTACCCTCCAAAGCTCCGGACTCGATCCGCTTGAAAAATCCTCCGTAAGCTGGGGAGACTACGACAATGACGGCGACAATGACCTCTTCCTCTCGGGGCGCAACGCTTCCGGGACTCCCGTCAGCCGTCTGTATCGCAAAAATGGCACTTTTACGCCCGCTGCAAGCACCTTTACGGCCCTTTCTGCCGGAGATGCCGAGTGGCTCGATGCAGACAAAGACGGCGATCTCGACCTGGTTCACATGGGCCTGAGCGCTGCGGGTGTACCTTCGGTATTGTATTACCGGAATACCGACGGCAACTTTACCCTTCGGAGCAATACCTTTGATAATCAGCCTTTTGGACTGGTAAACGGACAATTATCGGTTGCCGACTATAACAACGATGGCTACCCTGATCTGCTCTTTACCGGAGAAAATGCCGCTTCACAACCCGAAACGCGCCTGTATCGGAACGCAGGCAACCAGACCTTTGAGCAGGTCGTGGTGGCGGGTCTTCCTGCCCTGAGCCGGGGAGTTGCTTCCTGGGGTGACTATAACAACGACGGCTGGATGGATATTCTCGTGGCAGGAGGCGGCGCTTCCGGCCAGCGTTTCGCGCAGATCTGGCGAAACAACGGAGCGGGTGCATTTACGCAGGACGCTGCTGCTACGGCGGCACTCACTCCTGTGGACAATGGCGCTTCGGCCCATTGGGCAGACTACAACGGAGATGGCAAACTCGACATCCTGCTCAGTGGCAGCTCTTCCAGCGGACGGATTCTGCGCCTCTACCGCAATGACGACCCTACCCCAAATACGAAGCCCGAAGCACCCCGCAATCTCTCCTGGGAAATCATCGGATCCAATCTCAAACTCACCTGGGACGCGCCCGCCAGCACCCTGCCAACCAAATCCGGCTGGTCCTACAACCTGTTCATGGGAACCTCCGACAGTACCTCGGATGTGATCTACAGCCATTCGCTTGTACCTTCAGGGGTGCGGCAAGTGGTGCGCAATGGCAATGCAGGCTATCGCACAGAGTGGCTGGTGCGGGGATTGCCGGAGAATAAAATTTATTACTGGGGCGTACAGAGCATAGATCAGGATTTTGAAGGGTCGGGATTCGATACCCTCGTACGGGTAGATTTTACCCCGCCTGCCCTTGAGGACGTGAGCGATCTCGTATTTCCCGGCGGCAGACCCGCAGGCCTGGACCAGAGTGCCCTCGCATGGGGCGATTATGACAACGACGGCGACCTCGACGTAGCCATGACCGGACTGGCCGATGGCAATGTGTATGTGGGCGAAATGTACCGTAACCGGGCCGGGCAGTTTGAAAAAGATGAAGTTTCTTCTCAGGCGCTCGAAGACCTGCGCGCAGGTGCCCTTGCCTGGGCCGATGTGGATAATGACAAAGACATTGACCTGATACTGACGGGCTTACGTGCCGATCAGACCCCCTTCTCAGCCCTCTATCTCAATGAAGGCGGAGTTCTGGTAAAAGAAGCGGCGGGCCTTTCAGAAATCACAGCCGTACACAGTTCCGCTGCCGCATGGGCTGATTATGACAAAGACGGGGACTATGACCTCCTGCTTACCGGAACAAGCTCTTCGGCAGCTGCGCTCACGCAGTTGCTTCGCAATGAGGGCGGCGTTTTGTACGACGACACCCCTGCGGGACTTTTAAACCTGACTAATGGCTCTGTGGCCTGGGGCGACTATAACCGCGACGGCTGGCCCGACCTGCTCCTGACCGGGGAAAACAGCGAAGGTGCATATACCCGCGTCTTCCGCAACGACAGCATTGCAGGCTTTACCTCTGTGGCTACAGACCTGCCTCCGGTGCGCAACAGCAGCGCCGACTGGGCAGATGTGGACAATGACGGCTATCTGGACTTTATGTATATAGGCGAAAGCTCGAATACGGTGTTTGAACCCGTATCGCGCCTCTACCGCTACAATCCGACCCTGCTGCGGTTTGACCGGGACACCGTTCCGCAGTTGCCCGACCTTTCGAGAGGACACCTGGCCTTTGGCGACTACGACAACAATGGCTGGACAGATGTGGTCGTAAGCGGACAGGCAGCTACGGGACCTTTCACTGCGCTCTACCGCAACCGGGGGAACGCCGACTTCCAGGAAGACCCGCTCACCACCCGCGACCTCCACGATTTGAAAGAAGGCAGCCTCGCCTGGGGAGATTACAACAATGATGGCAAGCTCGATCTGATCTTTACAGGACAAAATGCCTCCGGAGTCCGCGAAACGATGGTGTATCGCAACATCGATACGACAGACAACCGTAAACCCGGCGCGCCGCTGAACCTGAAAGAGTCTGTCTTCGGTGCCACCGTAACCCTGACCTGGGATGCCCC
>RDXT01000678.1 GCA_004292985.1 Bacteroidota bacterium | reverse complement strand
ACTACTCCATGATCCTGGGCATGTACCGCCCGTTTATGGCCAGAAGAGGTTTTTTAGCCGCAGGTGTGCACGCCCGTATCCGCAAAACGACTACCGATGTCGGTAAACTGACCACTTTTAGCCTGGCGGCTAGCCTGTTGCCCTCTTTCGCCTATGCCTCTCCCCTCGGAGACCAGCCCGGAGGTACTGTGGCCCTGCGCGCGACCTTTGCGCCGGTGCTGGCTTCCTATTACAAAGGCCAGGGCAGTGAAAATACGCCCAATGGCTGGAAAGGCTGGCCAGGTGCCTATCACCTCGAAGTGGGGGGCCACGCCGACCTGCAACTGGAGCGCACGCTGGGCATCGGCCTCAATGGTGCCTGGAACAAAGTCTGGCAAAAAAGCGAAATCCTGCCTTCCTACGAACAACTCGAGCGCCCCATCACGGGAGACCTGACCCTCGGAGCTGCCTACTGGCTCAGAAGGTGGAGTTTCTGACAAGAAATAAAAGCTGACATTTTGGACGAGGTTCATTTGTTTCCGCAGCGGCCTCTGTACGGGTCGCTGCTTTTTTTTTGTGACAAAAGTCTCAGGAAGCCCGTGATTCCTGATGTACATTTGCCCTGACAAACAAGAGAAGCCATGCCGGAGAAAAAAAAGAGCATCTTAAAAAGCATCCTCACCTGCCGCTGCCCCCGCTGCCACGAAGGAGCCATGTTTTTGAATGCCAACCCCTACAACCTCCTGCAGATTGAGAAAATGCCGCCTGAGTGCCCCGCCTGCGGCCAGGATTTTGTGATCGAGCCGGGCTTCTTTTTCGGTTCTACCTATATCAGTTATGCGCTGAATGTAGCCTGGATGATCCCCAGCTTTCTGTTGCTGCATTTCGGACTCGGCGTCAGCCTGTACCATTACTGGTTTTTCTTTGCAGTTACCCTCCTGCTGCTCGCCCCGCTGATTTTCCGGCTCTCGCGTTCGGCATGGATGCATGCATTTGTGCGCTCCAATACCTAACTTTGCGCCTGTACGCTCAATGAAAGACAATTTTGGACTTCCTGGCTGGCGAAATACTGCTGTTTGACAAGCCTGCGGGCTGGACCTCCTTCGATGTGGTTAATAAAGTCCGGGGAGCAATCCGGGTAAAAAAAGTGGGCCACGCAGGTACCCTTGACCCCCTGGCCACAGGGCTGCTGATCTTGTGCACAGGCAAGGCCACCAAGCAGATCGAAAGCATACAGGGCCAGGAAAAAGAATACGAGGTGGTTTTTAAACTGGGGGCCACCACCGCATCCTACGACGCGGAGTGCCCTGAAGAAAACCTCTGCGATGCCAGCCATATCCGTGAGGAGGGGGTCGCTGCGGCCCTGCCTCCGTTTACCGGGGAGATTTCACAGATACCCCCGATCTATTCTGCCGTTAAAGTGAATGGAAAACGTGCCTACGAAGCGGCCCGCAAAGGCGAAACCCTGGAGCTGAAAGCCCGTACGGTCCACATTTACACATTTGAACTGCTGCCCCGGCCTGGACATCTGCCTCCGGAAGAGCCGTTTTTTGCGGCCCGCATCCGCTGCAGCAAGGGCACATACATCCGCACGCTGGTCCATGACCTGGGCCAGGCCCTGGGGGTCGGTGCCTACATGACGGCGCTGGTCCGCACCCGTATCGGCGCCTATTCGCTGGCCGATGCCTGGCAGATCCCTGCATTTACCCAGGCCTTTGGCAAAAAAGCGCTGCCATGAAATACCTCTGGGGCTTATTTGTCTGGGGTGGAATCGGACTTTGTCAGGCGCAGCCGCACAATGGAGAGCTGTACCGCCGCCTGCTGGAGCCTTATTTTGCCACACACAGCCCCCTGCGCGCCCTCAGCGGCGATACCCTCGCCGGATGGATGCCCCCGTTTCGGATAGACAGCACAAGCAAACTCAGCGTTGAACTCGGCATTCCCGCGCTGAGCTACCGCCGCCTCAGCAAAGACCAGTTTCTGCGTGAAATACACCTTTATATTACAGAACAAGATACCCTCCTCCGGCCTGTGGAACTGCTTCATACGGATACCCTGAGCCGCCAGGGGCTGAAACAGGTCCGGAAACAAAGTCCCTCCCTGTTCCGGGGTGAAAATCCCTTGTCCGGGCCAACCTTTCTGCGCCCGGCCCTTACTATTGTATTGAGCATGAGTGCAGTCTTATCTTTGTACTACATCCGCAGTGCCCGCAAATGAAACTACCTGACCTTTTTCACAGAATACAAGCGCAGACCTGCCTCTATGCTGCCCTGGCCCTCCTGCTTGTGCTGGCCGCCGCCTGTGCACAGCCACTCAGCCCCACCGGGGGCCCCAGAGATGAAGAGCCGCCCCGTATCGTGAAAACAGAGCCTGACAGCGCTGCCCTGAATGTCAGCACCCGCGACGTTGTCCTCTATTTCGATGAGGCTGT
>RDXT01000677.1 GCA_004292985.1 Bacteroidota bacterium | reverse complement strand
CTCAGCAAATTTTCGTTACTTTTGCGTAGCGTGGCTGCGAAGTTACCCCTTTCACGGTTATTTTTCCAATAATTTCCCTGTGACTCCCCAACAACTCTTCGACCAGATCCGGCAAAAGCGCTCCTGCCTCTGCGTAGGGCTCGACACCGACATCCGCAAAATCCCTCCCCACCTGCTGCGGGAGAAAGACCCGGTGTATGAATTTAACCGCCGGATCATCCATGCCACTGCGCCCTATGCCGTGGCCTACAAGCCCAATCTGGCTTTTTATGAGTCGCTCGGCGCGGCGGGCTGGCAAAGCCTTTACCGCACGCTGGAAGAAATTCCGGAAGATATATTTGTGATTGCAGATGCCAAACGGGGCGATATCGGCAACACCGCCAGCCTCTATGCGCGGACTTTTTTCGAAACCTTTGACTTCGATGCCCTGACGGTCGCTCCCTATATGGGCCGCGACTCGGTGAGTCCTTTTCTCGAATATGAGGACAAATGGGTGTTTCTGCTGGCCCTGACCTCCAACCCCGGCTCTGCCGACTTCCAGTACCTCCGCAGCGGCGACCAGTTGCTGTATGAGACCGTAATCACCCAATCGCTGGCCTGGGCCAAAGACCTGCCGGGCCATCTGGGCTTCGTTACGGGGGCCACACACCCCCAGGCATTTGCCGGATTGCGCGCTTTGGCCCCGGATTCTTACTTCCTCGTACCCGGTGTGGGCGAGCAGGGCGGAGATTTGCAGCAAGTGATGCAACATGGCTCAAATTCCCTCGGCGGATTGCTCATCAACTCCAGCAGAGGCATTATCTATGCCGGATCAGGAGACGATTTTGACGAAAAAGCCGCCCTTTCCGCCCAAAAAATGGTGCAGGAAATGAAGTTTCCTTTCCCCCTCATGTAATCTCTGCCTCGTACCCGTCTTATTTACAGGACAAAGGACAAATTACGATTCTATGAACTTGTGTGTTAGACATGTAAGAGGTTATATTTGAGGCAAATTCACATCTGCCTTGTTACTTTCGGTTATACTCAATCTGCTCGGGAAAAACGGGCGAAACCGTCTCCGGCATCTGGTCGAAAAACCGGATGGCGAGTTGGTGAAATTGTACCAGAGCCGTCAGGACATGGAAATTATTTCTGTGTTGCTCGATCGCCATAAGGATGCCTGGATTGCGGTAAGCTTCCGGTACCTGAAAGACGATGATGCGGTGCGCGATTTTGCCGGAGAAATGTACCTCAAGCTGTCTGAGAAACTGCTCACTGCCGAAGTGGGTAATTTCAAAAGCTGGCTTCTTACGCTTACGTACAATGCACTTCACGACCTCAACCGGAAAGGACGTGTGCGCGAAATGTACCGCAGCGGTTTAAAAGAAGAGACCGAAACCATAGACACCCAGCTCCACAAAAGCCTCGACAACGAAGTCTGGGTAGCCGCATTCCGGCAACTGGGCGAGCAGGAGCAACAGTGTCTTACGTTGAAGTACCTCGAAGAAAAAAGCTATCACGAGATCATGGAGCAAACCGGATGGACGTTTAACCAGGTGCGCGGTCTGCTCGAACGCGCCAAGGACAAACTCCGTCGCTTATTAGGCGCTGATTTTAACGGCTATTTTAAGGACACATGATCTATGAACGGTAAACATCCCGACGAAGCACTTTCCCTGGAAACCATGATTGCCTTTCTCGAACACCGGCTCAGCCCGGCGGAAACCGAGGAGGTAGAACACATACTTAAGGGCAACCCCCTCTATATACAGGCGCTCGAATCCCTCGGACAGGCACTCGAAGAGGATCCCTCAGCCAAAGAACGCATTCTCCGCTACCGTGCAATTGCAGGCGAAGAAATCGAAAAGCGCAGCGAAGCCCTTCCCAAAGACAGCACAGGCCTGAAAGCCGGGAGCGGATCCTGGCTTGCCGTAGCCGCGACCGTATTGCTGCTGTTGCTGCCCGCAGGCTACTTTTTGCTGCGCCCGCCGCTGGCAGATCGCCTGGCCGCCTCCTATCTCGAACCCTTTTCGGAGGAGAGCCGGGGCAACAAAGGCCCTGCGGAAGAAAGCCCCGCCAACTGGGCTACAGCCTTCGGGGCCTATGAAGCCCGGCAATATCCTGCCGCAGCGACGGCCTTCCGCGACCTGGCTGCGCAGGCACTCAGCCCTGCCGAGGCAGAGCAGGCGAAGCTCTACCAGGGCGTGAGCGAATTGCTGGCCGGAGATGCTGCCGCTGCCGAGCGCAGCCTGACAGCGCTGACAGCGGGCGAAGAAGCAGGCGAAGCCGCACGCTGGTATCTGGCCTGGGCCTTACTCAAACAAAACAAAAACGCCGCCGCCACAGCAGCCTTTGAAAACATCGCTGCCCAGCCGGGAGAGTACGCAGAAAAAGCCGGAGAAATCGCAGGCCGCCTGAAATAAAAAAGGGC
>RDXT01000572.1 GCA_004292985.1 Bacteroidota bacterium | reverse complement strand
GTTTCGCTACAAAGATAGCGGTGCGCTGCACCGCAGCCGCTGGCAGCCTCGTGTTAAGCCGGACTTCGGATTGCGTGGGCGACTGAGCTACCTCCTTACGCTAAGACGAATTTTGCAGCATACGTATAAGCATTCTCCAAACGAGGGCGCTCTGCAGAGCTTCTTCTATGTTCTCTATGTTGCTATGTGTTTGATTATCAATGAGTTTAATGGGGGATTGCCTCAGGCACCCTTCAGTTTTTCTCCAGCAGATACTCCAGGCTCGTCCGCACGATTTCTCCCATCGTCTGGCAGTGGTGGAAAGCAGCAAAAGAATAGTGGCTGGCCAGTTCTTCGCGGAGCTGGAGGGTGTATTCGGGCCGGGAAATATCGGTGCGGACCATAAATTTCATCAGGTCGCCGATCTGGCGGCTGGAGTAGCGGATGCGGCTGGCGATCATATAGCGCTCTTCTTTCTGGTATTGCCGCACGGTCGCCGGGGTCATGTGCCGCAGGCCGATCTCGATGATGGGCATGTTCTGCTTAAAATACTGCGGCATATAGATGCTCTTGCGCGGCTCGTAGCACTGCTGGTCAAAGTCTATGGCCCGGATGCGGTAATGCACCTCTTCGAAGTCGGGCAAAATCTCGATCACATAGTTGCTGGAGTGCATATCGCCGAGGAGCCGCACCATACAGCGCTCGTTGAACTTCACAAACTCTTTGGCGAGACGGATTTCGTTTTGCACGCGGCCTTTGTGGATGTATTTCCGGATAAATTCTTCGCCCGGAATGCCTGCGATATGCTCCTCGATCAGGGTGCTGCGGTCCACGACGTAGCTCATGCGGTTGGGCGAGAGCAGGTGCTCCAGTTCGAGGCCATAGATACGGGAGGCATCGGCATTTTTAATGTAAAAGTAGTCGAAGTTATCGTTGATTTTATTGACGATGCGGATGCGGAAGGGCTGCGAATTGCCATAGAGACAGAGGTCAATCCGGTCCACATAGAGGTGCTCCATCACACTCAGGTCGCCATTGGCCTTGAGAATGGCATAGATCAGCTTGAGTCCCTGGTTGATGCGCTGCAGCTCTGCGCTTTCGTAGGTAACCGAAATCCAGAAGGTGTCGAGGCCGCCTTTGTCATAGAGCGCCACGCCGTCCTGGTAGGGCAGCAGATCCGAGTATTGCAGGGGCAGGTGAATTTCCCGGCCATAGGCCTTGAGATAGCGGCGCAGGCCCCGGTCTATCTCAAAGGGAATCTTCTTCGTATCAATATGAGCCATGCCGGAAATTGGGCAGTTTGCGCGAAAGATGCAAGAAACGGCACGAAAGATGCAGGCAGACTTTGGCGGGAACCGGTATTTCTGGTACTTTTGTCCTGCGAATCCGTCGTTCATGAGGCATCTGTTTGTGTATGTGTTCTTGCTGCTGTCGGTGCCCCTCCCGGCACAGGTAGCTCCTGTGTCCCTGATTGATCCGGCCGAGAACTACATTTCGCAGTCCCAGCGGGGTTTGCTGCATTTTTATGAGCGCTTGCTGGCGCTCGAATCTTCGCGGATACGCACCGTCAATATCGTGCATATAGGAGACTCGCACGTGCAGGCCGACTGGCTCACGGGTCAGTTGCGCCAGGACCTTCAGCAGCGCTTTGGCAATGCGGGCCGCGGCCTGGTGTTTCCGTTTCGCCTGGCGGGCACCAACTCTCCCGGCGACATCGTCTGCTCCTCTGCCAGTTCCTGGGAGGCTACGCGCCTGATCTCGATGCCGACGGCGGTGGGCATTTCGGGCTTCCGGCTGCGGACCTACAACCCCAACTTTCAGTTGCAGATCGGCCTCCGGGGAGATGTGTATGCGTCTGATGTCAGCTTCGATCAGGTAAAAGTGCTGTTCGACACCGACCCCCGCACGCCCGCACTCACCGTCAATCCCTCCCTGCCGGGTTATCCGCCGGGGCGCTATGTGAGCGGACGCACCTGGGGCCAGGTCTGGAGCTTCGATACGCCTGTCAGCGCCATTACCCTTACGGGTGTGCCGCACGATGAAAGCACCCTGCCGACTTCTTTATATGGTGTTTCCTTTGAAAATACCCGCTCTTCGGGCATCTTATACCATGCCATTGGGGTAAACGGGGCACAATTCAACCACTACACCGCCGCCTCCAACCTGATGGTGCAGATACGTGCCCTCCAGCCTGACCTGATCATTCTCTCGCTGGGGGCCAACGATACCCATGTCAATACCTTCAACACCGATGCGTTCTTCCGGGAAATAGACCGCCTCGTTGCCATGATCGAAGAGAGCCTGCCCTTTACCGACATCCTGCTGACCACCCCTGGCGATGCCTGGCGGGTGCGGCGCTACCGCAATCCACATGTGGCTACGGGGGCAGGCATTATCAACTCTTATGCGCAAAACCGCGACATTGCCTGCTGGGATTTTTACCGGATTATGGGAGGCGATGGCTCCATCCAGCGTTGGTACCTGGCCGGGATGGCCCAGCCCGACCGCCTGCACCTGACCCGGCAAGGCTATGAATATGAGGCCAAAATGCTCTATCAGGCCCTGGTAAGTTCCTACGAACAATATAAAAACGGCAGATAAGGCAGATGGATTGGCTTAACGAAACATGGGAGGCTTTTCTGGGCTTCTGGGTATATGACCCGGCCCGGCCTATGCTGTTTAACAGCGAGGGCTTCCTGTTTTCTTTTCTGGCCTGCCTCTCGGTCTATTTGCTCATTTACAAAAATACCTGGCTGCGGGTATCCTGGCTTACGCTGTACTCCCTCTTTTTTTACTACAAATCGGGGGGAATGTATGTATTCCTGCTGCTGTTTTCGATTCTGGTCAATTATCTGCTGGCGCTGCAACTCGACAAAGCGCCGACCGATAAGCTCCGCAAGCGCTGGCTCATCGCGGCAGTTACCCTCAATCTGGGGGCGCTGGCCTGGTTTAAATACAGCTATTTTTTCCTCAGCACTGCCGAATGGCTCTTCCGCACCGACATGCCCCATCCGGACATCTGGCTGCCGATCGGTATCTCGTTTTACACCTTTCAGGTGATCAGCTACATCGCCGACATTCACCGCCGGCAGATGCCCCCGATCACCAATCTGCTGGATTTTGTGTTTTATGTCAGCTTTTTTCCGCACTCGGTCGCGGGGCCGATTATGCGGGCCAAAGAGTTTGCGCCCCAGATCCGCCAAACGATCCAGCTATCGTCCGAAGACCTGGGCCGGGGCTTGCTGCTGATCTGTGCGGGCCTGTTTAAAAAGGCGGTGATTTCCGACTATATCAGTTCCAATTTTGTGGACCGGGTGTTTGAGACGCCCGCGCTGTTTTCGGGGTTTGAAAACCTGATGGCGGTCTATGGCTACGCGCTTCAGATCTACTGTGATTTTTCCGGATATTCCGATATGGCCATTGGTCTGGGCCTGCTGATGGGCTACCGCCTGCCGCTCAACTTCCGCACACCCTACCAGTCGGCGAGTATCCAGGAGTTCTGGCGGCGCTGGCATATTTCGCTGTCGAGCTGGCTGCGCGACTACCTCTACATTGCATTGGGAGGCAACCGCAGAGGTCGTTTTTTCACCTACCTTAACCTGCTCATTACCATGCTCTTAGGCGGGCTTTGGCATGGAGGGGCCTGGCGATTTGTGTTGTGGGGGGCCTTGCATGGCGTAGCCCTGGTCATGGACCGGATGATGCGCGACATCAAAGAGGCGATTGCGCAGCGCTATGTGCGCTTCCTCGACTCGCTCGACCGCTGGGAGGTAAAACGCGACAAGCTCGGCGACCCGAAACCCAACGAATGGATTACCCGCCTGCAATGGATCACCCAGGGCTGGCTGGCGCTGATCCTGAGTGTGCTTGTGCACATGGGCGGGGTGTTTTTCACCTTCCACTTTGTGTGCTTCTGCTGGATTTTCTTCCGGGTAGAGTCCTTTGATCTGGCGGGAGAAATGCTCTACCAGATTCTGCGGAACTTCCACGGAGAGCTTGCCTGGAAAATCATTGCGGATTTCCGGCCCGTATTTCTGATGATGTTGCTGGGGTATTTTCTGCACTTTTTGCCTGAGGACCTGGGCCGCTGGGTGCAGCAGCGCTTCAATCGCCTGCCCGTACCTGCCAAAGCCGTAATTGTGGCCCTCTTTATCTGGTTTACCCTGCTGGCAGGCTCCGCGGGTGAGCAGCCATTTATCTATTACCAGTTTTAATGCCCCTTGTAATACCCGCTTTTGGTGCCGCTTCGCGTCGTGGCCTCTTTACCCAGGTCTATGCCGAGCACCAGCTCATTTGAGGGGCCAAACAGCGCACCCGCCCTGCCTTTGCCAAAAGGCATAAACTCTGCACTGTAATAGAGCTTCATCCGCCGGGCATTGAGGCCCAGCATGCCCGTTACGAGCCAGTCGGTGCGGTAGGCAATGCCAAACATCAGCTTATCTTCCGCCAGAAAAAACTGCACATTCCCTTCGATCTGAAAAGGAGCGCCCTGCACTTTTTTATACAGCACAGAAGGCTCGATACTCACGTTGTCATAATCGAGGCTCAGGCCTGCCACGGCAAAGTAATAGCGCGATATACGCTGAAGAATGCCGCCATCTTCCGCAGCATAAAACCCTACACTTCCCTGGATCAGGTTGGGGCAGGAGAGGCCTGCATAAAAGCGGTCATTGTAAAAATAGCTGCCAAAAGCGGCGTCGCCAATATTCAGCGGTGCCATCGCCTCTGTGACCGTGGGGTCGTCGGGATTCTGGAAATACACACTCGCTCCGCGAAAGCGATACTGGGTATATTTACCCGCCACACCCAGAGAAAGCATATTTTGCCCCCAGTTGCCGGGCTGACCTACCGGAAAACGAAAGGCATAGGACACCTCGATCCCATTGCGGAGGCTGGGTCCCATTTCATCGTTAACGAGAAGGATTCCCGCACCGCTGTGCTCGTCTGCCTGGCCCGAAGCGCCAGCGACTACCGTTCGCGGAGCGCCCGGAAAACGGCTCCACTGCATACGGCCTCCCATGCGCAGTTGCAGATTGGGTTTCACGCCCGTGGCAGCCGGATTGATAACCACCGGAAGGCTGCGGTAATGGGAGAATATGGGTTCCTGCTGGGCTGCTATCGGCAGAATCCCGGCTATCAGAAGGATGCAAAAAAGAATATTTTTCATCGGAGGAAGGGCTTAGCGTAAAATAGAAAGGGTTCCTTTGAACTGGCGCAGGTCGGAGCCGCCCAGTTCGATCACATAGTAGTAGGTACCGTCGGGAATCGGCACGCCTTTCACTTCTCCGTTCCAGGTGTTGCTGTATCCCTCTTCCCGGAAGAGGACCTGCCCCCAGCGGTTGAGAACCGTTACGGTATTGCCGGGAGACTCTGCAATGCAGGGGATATGCCACAGCTCGTTAAAGCCATCTCCGTTGGGAGTAAAGCCCATGTGCAGCGGAATGCAGTCTTCCTGGGTGGGCAGATCGGCAATAACGCTGACGCTGTCTGTGAGAGAGCAGCCTGCAAAATCAGTCAGGGTCAGGCGATAGGTGCCCGCAGGCAATCCGCTGAGAGAGGCGCTGGTTTCGCCCGAAGCCCATTGATAGATATAGGGCGCGACACCTCCGGTAGTGCTTGCTGTTATGGCGCCGGAGCTGCTCCCGTCATCGGGAGTAGTGCTAAATGAGAGGCTGAGGGGAGGCGGTTCGGTTAATGTAATCGTCTGGCTGACGGAATATCCGTTATGGTCATACAGCGTCAGCGTATAGGTTCCGGCGCTGAGGTTGCTCAGGGTATCATTGGTGTCGGTATAACCTTCCCAGCTATAACCATAGGGCTTCACGCCTCCGGCAGGGATCGAGGCAATGGCCCCGTCGTTTCCTCCGGCACAACTGATCTGAAAGTCCTGTAAGTTGGACAGGGAAAGCAGCTGAAGGCTCAGGGGCGGGTGGGCAAATACTTCGAGTTCATCAATGCCCAGGTCTCCGCTCTGGGGGAATCCCAGCGCTTCAAATTTGATCCGGAAGCCGGAGGTATGCAGCGTATCTGCCACCGGAATGGAGATATATCTCCACGTATCGTATTGATAATCAAAGAGAAGCGCTGTTTTCCAGGTCTGTCCGTTGTTGGGTGAAAAGGATACCCGCACGGTGTCTTTGCCGCTGGTACTGCCATTTCCATTGATAAAGCAAAATCCGATGCTGACGGGGCCTGTCTGGCTGCTGAGGTCATATGAGGCGGAAGTCAGCGCAGGCACCTGTCCCGGATTCAGGCCGGAGGTGTGGCAGCGGGCATAATGTCCTTCGTCGCCGCAGCCGGTGCTGGCGGGGCTTCCGGTGGTAAACAGCTCGTCTTCGCGGTTCCAGTAGCAGAGGATGCTCCCGGTGCAACCATTGGCGGGGGTAGAAGTCCAGCCCGCAGGAGCAGCCGGTGTGCCGCTCCAGTTTTCGAATGACTCGGTGTATAAAACAGTTTTTTGCGCATAGAGCGCCTCTGGCAGCGCCACCGGTGCGCACAGGCAGAGCAAGGCCTGAAGAGAACCTCTGAGAGGTCCGGACAAGAACGATTTCATGACGGGTTTGTTGAATCTTGTGCAGATTAACATGTATTTCTTACATAAGAATATCCACATGCACGAACCGTCAAAAGGGCCTCCCTACCCGGCAGGGATGGGGTACGAAAAAAAAGCTCCCCCGGAGGAGAGCTTTTGTGTGTATATGTTATTGTTTCTTACTCGACCGTCACCGACTTGGCCAGGTTGCGGGGCTGGTCCACGTCGCAGCCGCGCATCACAGCGATGTGATAGGCAAGCAATTGCAGCGGGATGGCAGCCAGCAGCGGCGTCAGCGAAGCGTGAACGTGTGGGATCTCGATCACAAACTCGGCCAGCTCGCGGATCACTTCGTCGCCTTCGCTCACTACCGCAATCACACGGCCCCGGCGCGAAACGACCTGGTCCACGTTGCTCACGATTTTGTCGTAGGTTTCGTCCTGAGGAGCGATAAACACCACAGGCATATTCTCATCTATCAGGGCGATCGGGCCGTGCTTCATTTCTGCCGCAGGGTAACCTTCCGCATGGATATAGGAGATTTCCTTCAGTTTCAGCGCACCTTCGAGGGCTACGGGGAAGTTTACCCCGCGACCCAGGTAGAGGAAGTTGGTCGCGTCTTTGAAAAGCTCGGCGATCTGGACGATCTGATCATTCAGGGCCAGAATCTTACGCACCTTTTCCGGAATGGCCAGCAGTCCCAACACCGCTTCGCGGGTACGGGGGGTATCTGTGCCCCGGAGCTGGGCGATAAATGCGGCCATCAGGGTCAGGGTGGTTACCTGCGAAGTGAAGGCTTTGGTCGAAGCCACACCGATTTCAGGACCTGCGTGGGTATAAACCCCTGCATGTGTTTCGCGCGCGATGCTGGAGCCTACCACGTTGCAAAGACCAAGCACAACAGCGCCCGCGTCTTTGGCGATTTTCACGGCGGCCAGGGTATCGGCGGTCTCACCGCTCTGCGAAATGGCGATCACCACGTCGCCCGGCCCGATGATCGGGTTGCGGTAGCGGAATTCGGAGGCATACTCTACTTCTACGGGTACGCGGGCAAATTCTTCGAAGAGATACTCTCCCACCAGACCTGCATGCCAGCTTGTGCCGCAGGCGATCAGTACGAAGCGTTTGGCATCGCGAAGCTGGTCCTGTACATCCACCAGACCGCCCAGCCATGCTGCCTTGTCGTCCGGACGGATACGTCCGCGCAGGGTTTCGCCGATCGAGCGGGGCTGCTCCATGATCTCCTTCAGCATGAAGTGATCGTAGCCGCCTTTTTCGAGCTGCTCCATTTCCCACTCGATGGTGGTGAGCAGCGGCGTGCGGATCACATTGCCGATGGTTTTGATGGTGTGTGAGTTGCGGGTCAGAATGGCCATTTCCTCATCGTTGAGGTAAATGACATCCTTGGTATAAGCCACAATCGGGGTCGCATCTGAAGCGATGATGTACTCGCCTTCGCCGATACCGATCACAATCGGGCTCGATTTGCGGGCAGCAATCAGCTTATCTGGTTCATCCTTGCACATGACCACAATTCCATAGGCACCCACCACTTCGGTCAGAGCCATGCGCACAGCTTCCTCCGGAGACAGGTCACCCTGTTTGTAGATGTACTCGATCAGGTGAGCCAGTACCTCTGTATCCGTTTCGCTGCGGAATTTAAATCCAAAGGAAATGAGCTTACTCTTGAGTACAGAGTAGTTTTCAATAATCCCGTTGTGGATAATGGCAAATGTCCCGGAGTCTGAGAGGTGCGGGTGTGAGTTCACATCGTTGGGTTCGCCGTGGGTAGCCCAGCGGGTATGTCCCATTCCGATGGAAGCGTGTGGAGACTGCTCCCCGACAAAACGCTCCAGTTCGGCTACTTTTCCCTTCTTCTTATAGACAGAGAGGTCGCCATTCATCAATGCAATACCTGCCGAGTCGTAGCCGCGATATTCCAGTCGCTTGAGCCCGCTGATCAGGATCGGGTATGCCTCCCGATATCCAATGTAGCCTACAATGCCGCACATAGTGTGGGTGGATTTTGAGGTTAAGTGTGTGCGTGACAATACTAAGGAAATGCATCCGCTCCGGAATTAAAAGGACGGAATACGGCAAAATACTACGTATGAACCGCCTGAATTGCGGGGGGAGTTTCAGGCGGCTCAGGGATGCATCAGCTTAGTCAAAAAACTATCGCGGTAGGGTAGAGTAGGTAATTTCGAGACGGGGATGCAGGGTCGGGTGCGAGGTGCCACCAAATACAGCCCGGTAAAGGCGGTAGTTGTAGCTGACCGGTAGCAGAATCAGGCCAAAGTTTTTGCGCTGCCCGTTCACCAGTTGCTGCACATAGTTGGTGAG
>RDXT01000676.1 GCA_004292985.1 Bacteroidota bacterium | reverse complement strand
AGGCTCTCAAGGGGAAAAAAGGTGGCGGGTGGCAGAGACATAGGGGTAAGTGAGCGGAAATGCGGGAACGGAGCTTGCCTGCGCGGGCGCTATCTCAGGGACGCTGTAATTTATCGAGGTCTTCTTTGCTTTTGGCCAGAATCGAATAGCTCATGGCGAGTTTTTTCACCTGCTCTTCCACATCCGAACTCAGGTCTATGCCCTCGCGGTTGAGGATGTGAATCCAGGACAGCAGTTCAGCGGTAGCTGGCGGCTTGCGGAGGCCCTTGTTTTTGCGGATTTCGAGAAAGTGCTGAATGGCAGTGTCCAACATCCGTTTGCGGAACTCTTCGCTCAGGTCGAGGCGCTTGCTGACAATCTGTGCAAGGGTCTGCGCATCGGGGAAGGGAATGTGGTAATAGACAACCCTTCGCAGAAAGGCATCGGGGAGGTTTTTTTCGGAATTGCTGGTCAGGATCAGAATAGGGCGGCGGCCTGTGTCCGCTTTGTAATGCTCTCCGGTTTCGCGAACCGAAAAGGCCATATTTTCCAGCTCGTTGAGGATATCGTTGGGAAGGTCGCGGGGTGCCTTGTCAATTTCATCAATCAACACAACCACCCGCTGCTCTTTGGAGAGCATAATGGCCTTGCCGAGGGCCTCGAAGGCGATGTAGTCGCGGATATCGGCTTTGCTGTTACCGCCGGTATTGGCTGCGTGAAAATGGGCCAGCGAGTCGTAGCGGTAGAAAAGGTCCCGTGCCGTGGAGGTCGTTTTGGTATTGTAGATCAGCGGCTCGCCCAGATGCAGTTCGTGGGCGATGCTGAAAGCCAGCTGGGTTTTGCCAGTGCCCGGCTCTCCGGTCAGCAGCAGGGGTTGCCCCAGGGCCAGGGCCACATTCACCGCATCGCGCAGCGCAGGAGAGGCCACATAGCCATCGGCAGAGGACATCCGGGTGATCCGCTCGAAAGGAGGCAGTTCCAGCTTGCGGTCCACGATGGTGGTTCCGTCGCCGCGGTAGAGTTGGAAAGAGGTGTTTGACATACAATAAACGTAATAAGCATAAGCAGCTTAAACCCACTGAACCACATATTTATCCTGTAAAGAGCGAATTAACGATTTTAACGCCGTTTCGACCTTATTCATCACCACAGCTTCCTGTTTTTGTCCTTCGGCCTCAAAAATCTGACTCACCAGCGCCTCGCTTTCGGGCAGGCCCCTGAGCTTGGTTTCGGTCAGCCAGTCGTCGAGATGCGGCCTGCGCACAGGCTCCAGTTCGGAGAGCAAGGTACACATCTGCGGCAAAGCCCCGGTGAGGTTCTGAAGTTCGGAAATAATTTTTGTTCTGGTATAAGCTCCCGAAAACAGGTTATTAAAAAAGCCGCCTTCTTTGACATCCTGGGAGTACAGAATATTGATAAAGACCACCAGATGAGGCGAATCGGCCCCGATCTCTCCCACATTCCAGAATTTGCCGGCATACCACTTGATGAGATTTGCGGTGGTATTGTTCCATTGCTCCGCCGGAATATTGTGCTGGATAATGATCGCATCCTGCCCCGAAATCCCGGTCATATCAAGAATATCGCTGCCGCTCAGCTCGCCAATGGGTTTGCCCATCGTATTCAGCCCTTCAAAATGCTCGGCCAGACGCACCTTCAGCAGCGTCTCCACATCTCCTTTAAAAGGCCAGTTGCTCACCTCCACCGGGCGGATGGTCTGGTTTTTTCCGCCGATATGGCAGTAGCTGAAGCGGGTTACCAGGCTGTCGGGGCGCTCGTCGCGCATGCCATGAATCAGATAGACATGCGGCTTGCCCTCGGTATTATGTACGTGGATGGAAGAAAACTCGTCATTTTGCTGAATCCGGTCGCAAAGGACATGGGCATATTTGCCAATTTTCACTCCTTCGCCTTCCTCGGCAGCGGCCTGCGTACGCAAACGCCACTCCGGCGGCGGGTCCGGAATCAGCTCCCAGGGATAGGATTTGGGCTCCGGCTCCTCCGGCAGATACAGTCCCCGGTAGTTGTTGGGGCCTGTCAGGGTGAGGATTTCGGCGACCGAATCGGCAAAGGCTTTGGACACGGTGGCGTATCCTGCGAGGCCCTTGTAAAAGCGCACCGCAAAGCGGGTGGCAATATCATCCTGGATGGCGCGGGAGGTGCCGATCACCGCCGGGATGCCCGCCGCACGCAGATCGAGGGCCTGCGAGCGGGAAGAACAGCCATTGAGAAATACCACCTGAAGCCCGGACTGGTTGGCTAAAAATGCATTAAACCCTTCAGCATGAGCCACTTGCACCGCGCTTTGATCAGACTCCAGCAGCAACTGGTAGCTTTCCGCATGGCCGCCATAGTGAAATATCCGGATGCGCCCGGCATAATCGGGGTCCTGAAACACATCCAAAATATCGGCCAGGGTGGCATTGGCGCGTTCGATC
>RDXT01000675.1 GCA_004292985.1 Bacteroidota bacterium | reverse complement strand
TGATCATGCAGTTTCTGGGGGAATCCATGCTGCTGAGCCTCGCGGCCTTCCTGCTGGCACTCCTTTGGGTTCAGCTCTCCCTTCCTGCATTTAATACGATGACCAACAAGGTATTAGCCCTGTCCTATTTGCTCGACCTGAAGCTGGTGCTCATCTACACCGGCCTTTTTCTGCTCACCGGACTGCTGGCAGGCTTTTATCCGGCGCTGGTGCTTTCGGGTTTCGATCCGGCCCGCACCCTCTATGGCCGGCAGAGTTTTATGGGCAAAAACTATCTTTCGAAGGGCCTGGTGGTGCTTCAGTTTGTGCTTTCGATTTTCCTGATCGTGGCGACCCTGACCATCTTTTCCCAGTTCGACTACCTGACTACCTATAACCTCGGCTACAACGACCAGCATGTGGTGATGGTGCGCACCCCCCGGATGGACAGCCGGAAGACAAATCTGATCAAAGAGGAGTTGCTGCGCAATTCTGCCATCGAGAAAGTCGGTACCCGCCAGGGCGGATCCTGGGGCACACTGGCACAGGCCGACGGCAAAGAGATCGAGTTTGCCTTCGACCACATTGACCACAGCTATCTGTCCGTATTTGATATTCAGATGGCACAAGGGCGGGGTTTTTCTCCCGAATTTCCGGGGGACTCGACCGAATCTGTGCTGATTAATGAAGCATTTGCCCGAAAAACCGGATGGACAGAGCCTTTGGGGAAAAAGGTTGATTTTTTCTACAATGAAAAAGTATATACGGTCGTCGGCGTGGTCAAAGACTACCATTTTGCTTCATTAGAAGAAGAAATCAAGCCCCAGCTATTCATTTTTGATCCGAAATACCCTTACGGAGAACTTGCGATCAAGATTAAGCCCGAAAAAAGCTCCGAAACGCTGGCCTTCATCGAAAAAACCTATACGTCCATGTTTCCATTTACCCCCTACGAATACCAGTTTAAGGACGAAATCAACCGCCTTCAATATGAGTCCGAGGAAAAATGGAAGCAGATCATCAGCTTCTCAGCCTTTCTGACCATCTTTATCTCCTGCATCGGTCTGTTTGGCCTGGCGACCCTCTCTGCGGAGAAACGAACCAAGGAAATCGGCATCCGCAAGGTGCTGGGCGCCCAGGTTTCAGGCATTGTGATGCTGCTGTCGTCCGACTTTTTGAAACTGGTGGGCCTGGCCGCCCTCATTGCTTTTCCTGCCGCCTGGTGGGCCATGAACCGCTGGCTGGAAAACTATCCCTATCATATCGAAGTTGGCCTCTGGATATTTGCCTCTGCGGCTTTGCTTTCGCTCATCGTCTCCCTGCTGACGGTGAGTGTGCAGGCCCTCCGGGCGGCGGTGGCGAATCCGGTGAAGAGCTTGAAGATAGAGTAGATGTTAGACAGAAGACGCAAGACTGGAGATGTTTTGCGGGGGTTCGAGAGCCTCACCCACCGCAGTTCTGTTCCCTGTTCCCTGAAAACTGAACCCTGAAAACTGTTCCCTGTTCCCTGTTCCAGATACACACATAACGGATTTTTTCTTTTTTTTCTTATTTCTTTTCTATGCTAAAGAGCTATATCACCCTCGCTGTCAGGAGTTTCCGGAAAAACCGCGTGTTTTCTCTGGTGAATGTTTCCGGCATTGGGCTTTCGCTGGCGGCCTTTCTGTTTATCCTCGAATATATCAGTTTTGAGACCAGTGTGGACCGCTTTCACCAGCGTCTGCCTGACATCAGCCGGGTGATTTTTGAGAGTGAAAACCAGGAGTACGGGGACTACTCTCCGGGGGCGATGGCTCCGCTGCTCAAAGAGCGTCTGGCGGAGGTCGAAGGCTACTGCCGGGTATTGCCTGCCGAAACCGGAAAGGGGATTGTCTCTTTCACTGCCGGAGCAGGCGGGCAGGACCGCTACTCGTTTCGCGAAGAGAAGGCCATCTATGCCGATGCGGGCCTGTTTCAGCTGTTTTCGCTGCCCCTTGTCACGGGTGCAGCCGATCTTGGAAAACCCAACACCGTGGCCATTTCCCGCAGCCAGGCGCTCAAATATTACCAGCGGGAAGAGGTGACGGGCAATGTCATTTCGCTCAACAACCAGTTCGGACAAACGCCCTACACCATCGTAGCGGTATTTGAAGACCTGCCTGCCAATTCTACCCTTCAGTTTGACATGGTCTTTTCGCTTCAGACCCTGGCCAACCCCGCCAACCTCAACGGCAATGACTGGGCCGATATCAACGGCTGGGAATCCTCTTTTCTGACCAGCTATGTGCTGCTCGATCCCCGCGCCGACCGTCTCGCCACCGAAGGCCGTATCCAGTCGCTTCAGAAAACGATTTTTCCCGAATCGAAAGACCTCCCGCACCTCCAGGCGATGGCCCATGTCCATCTCCCCGACGGCCTCAGCGACCCCTATCCCACGCAGGGCAACCTGGCTTTTCTCTACGCGCTGGGCA
>RDXT01000571.1 GCA_004292985.1 Bacteroidota bacterium | reverse complement strand
GTAACGGAAAAAATTGTCGAAAAACTTCACGACGCCTCCCAGTGGACCGTCAATCCCCAGGACATCCTCACTGCCTCGCGTGAGTTTGAAATCCAGGCGGCCAGCATTGCCGATCTGCGCAAGGCTTCGATCCACGACCTGGACCATATCGCCGAGAAATTTATCGCCCAAAACACCCGCACAGGTGCGATCAGCGGCATAGGAACCGGATTTGTCGGCTGGCCCGGACTCATCGCCGACCTGCCCGCGCTCTTTTTACTGAGCCTGCGCACCGTTCACCAGGTAGCCCTTTGCTACGGCTTCGACATCAACGACAATTCACCCGAAACCGACCGCGCTTTCGAACTGGAATACATGATGCGGGTCTTCAAAATCGCCACAGCTTCCGACAAAGTGCAGAAGCAGCGTTCCCTTTCAGAACTGAAAGACTTTGAGGCGGGGCGTACATCTGAAATATATGGCACTGTGATGGGAGATTTTACCTCCAAACAGATCAGCAAAAACGCCACCAGCTACATTTCCCGCCTCATTATCAAAGAGATCGTCGAGCGAACCATCGCCAAAAAAGCGGTCGGGCTTGTTCCCGGTCTCGGTGCGGTCTTCTCCGGCGGATTTAACTATGTCTATCTCAAAGACGTGGGCGATGCCTCTTTTATGATCTACCGCGAGCGTTTTCTGCTCGACAAAAAAGGCCGCAAGCGCACTGTTACCATAGACATCGAGTAAGAAAAGGGGCTTATTCCAGCCCCAGTTCCTTTTTCCGCGCCTTAATCAAGTCATCCACCACCAGTTTCTGACCGGCTATCTCCTGGGTAACCACCAGCAGGAGGTAGCGTTTCTTTTTGTGGATGAAAAAAATCTCTGTGCCCACCCGTGCGCCCACTCCACTGCTCGACATCGGCGAGAGGTTGGGATTCATCACCGTGGGGATCACCAGCGGAATGGAGTGCATGGAGCGGTTGAGGAGGGTGAATGACACATCCTGTGCATGCAGGCCCAGCGCCACAACGAGGAAAAGCGGGAGGAGGATGAATTGTTTTAACGTACGCATAGTAAGGAGATTTGTGTGTGAATGGCCCTACTACGAGTGGAGGGGTGCGTTTGGATTGGAGGGGGGAGGATTTTTTTTGAGGATGTCATTTTCTGAAAGGTGTAGGGTAAACATGACCGTCTTTGTATATTTGGCAGGACTATTATCAATGCTTGTATGAAAAAAGCTGTTACACATCTATCTCCCGCTGCGATCCTGCTGGGTTTGCTGATGGGACTCTGGAGCATAGCTCCGGCGGCCATCCTCCCCGAAGGATTCGCGGAGATCGAAATTGCAGAAGAGCTGGATCCTACGTTTATGGCGCTCGCGCCCGACGGGCGGATTTTTGTGTGTGAGAAGAGTGGCCGCGTGCGCATTGTCCGCGACGGACAGATGTTGCCGCAGCCGTTTATGGTCCTCGAAGTGGACAATTTTAATGAGCGCGGACTGGGAGGAATTGCCTTTCACCCCGATTTTGCGCAGAATGGATATTTTTACCTCTATTATACAGTCAAAAATGCCAACCACAACCGCATCAGCCGCTTTACGGCGCAGGGCGACTTTGTGGTGCCGGGCAGCGAGGTGGTGCTGATGGACCTCGACCAGCTTAATGGCACCATTCACAACAGTGGCAATATGCTCTTCGGTCCCGATGGCAAATTGTATATTTCTGTGGGGGACGGTGCAGATGCAGCTGCGGCACAGAGCCTTAATTCACGACATGGCAAATTCCTGCGGCTGAATGCAGATGGTTCTATTCCCCAGGACAATCCGTTTTACACACAGACCACGGGCGACAACCGGGCGATCTGGGCTTTGGGTTTCCGCAACTCCTATACCTTTTCCTTTCAGCCAGGCACAGGAATGCTTTTTGCCAATGATGTGGGAGGGGGTGAATATGAGGAAGTTAACCACGTGGAGGCGGGCAAAAACTATGGCTGGCCTGTCATCGAAGGTTTCCGCAACGGCCAGAATCCGCCCGCAAACTACCAGGACCCGATGCATGCATATGACCATACGGTGGGCTGCGCGGTGATCGCTTCGACCTTCTACAATCCGGCCACTGCTTCCTTTCCGGCGAAGTACGTGGGTAAATATTTTTTCGCTGATTATTGTCAGGGTTTTGTCAAAGTAATGAACCCTCAGTCGGGTGCCATCGAGGAGATATTTGCTACCGGGGTTAATCGTCCGCTTCAGATGCTGGTTACGCCCAACGGCGACATGTACTATCTCGCGCGCGCAGGTCTGGGTGGCGGCTCGATGGTGGACAATACCAGTACAACCAATGGTTCGCTCTGGCGGGTGTTTTATCAGGGCATCGGTGCGCCGATCGTATCCGTTCAGCCTCAACCGGTTACGATCCCTGAGGGAGAAAACGCCACCTTCGCTGTGGGGGCTTCCGGTTCGCCGCCCTATACCTTTCAGTGGCAGAAAAATGAAGTGGATATTCCCGGCGCTACGGCCTCGGTGTATGTATTTCCGGCGGCAACGCTGGCCGACAGTGGCTCTTTTTTCCGCTGCATTGTGGGCAACAGCTATGGCACAGCCACCAGCCTCGGTGCTTTGCTGTCTGTAACCACGAACCGCAGACCCGATCCGGTGATCGAATTTCCCCTCGCCGGAACAACCTGGCGGGCGGGTGATACGATTTATTTCCGGGGTTCGGCTACCGATCCGGAAGACGGTGCGCTTGGCCCGGATGAACTGACCTGGAAAATAGACCTCTTCCACGATGACCATAACCACCCGGCACTCCAGGCCGAAAGCGGCATTACGGAAGGCACGTATATCATCCCCCGGCAGGGCGAAGTGGACGATAACATCTGGCTGCGTATCTATCTGACTGCCAAGGATATAAATGGTCTTACCCGGACTGTTTATCGCGAAATATTCCCCGAAAAAACAAACGTTACCCTCGATACGCGTCCTTCGGGTCTCCGGCTGAATATTGATGGCAAAGAGGTCATTACGCCCTATGTGTTTCCGGCTGTGATTGGCATTCGTCACAGTGTTCAGGCGCCCAGGGGGCAGTCGGCCAGGGACTCCGTTTACACCTTCAAGCAGTATCGCGGGCTTCAGACAGAGGCTGTATTCAACTTCTTTGCCGAAGAGACCCCGCGAACCTATGTAGCTGAATATGAGGGAGTTGGATTGTCAAATGGTCAGGGATTGCTCGGAATTTACTATAAAGACAATGGCGACGAAGAATTTACTTTCAGCGAAGACCCGGCTTTGTTCCGCATAGACTCGACCGTTAATTTTGACTGGATGGGTGAAGGGCCTGCTGCCGGCATCGGTCCCGATGATTTTGCGGTGCGCTGGACCGGGGAGGTGCAGCCTTTGTTTACTGAGGACATTACCTTTATGGCCTCCTCAGATGATGGCGTACGTTTGTGGGTGAATAATATTCTGGTGATTGACCAGTGGGTGCTTCAGGGCGTTACGACGACTGAAGGGACCCTGGGGCTGCAGGCAGGCAAAAAGTATCCCATTCGTTTTGAGTACTTCGAACGGGGCGGAGATGCGGTGGCAAAATTGCTCTGGAGCAGCGACCGCACGCCGGAGCAGGTGATCCCGAAGCGGCAGTTGTTTCCTGGCGACCGTTTTGGCATTCCCAAAGACCCGGCCTTGTTTGAGGTGCGTGCCTTTCCGAACCCGCTTCCTCCCTCTGAGCAATTGCAGGTGCAGATTTCTGCCACCCAGGCCGATAACCTGGAGATGGGCCTGTATGATACGCAGGGCCGCTGTGTGTGGTATGAGAAGCGTGCGCTGACAGGTAGTCTTACGGATATAGATATTGACACGGCACCGCTGCGGGCGGGTCTGTATGTGCTTCATATCCGGGGCAGTAAGTATGTTGGGAAGGTGCTGAAGATTGTGAAGCTGTAGGCGGCTATTCCCGCTGGCGCAGCGCCTCATAGATCAGCACGGCTGCAGAGTTCGAGACATTCATCGAGTCTATCTGGCCCCGCATCGGTATTTTGACGCGGGCGCTGGCCGCTTCGAGCCAGGGGGCTGTAATGCCGTGGGCTTCGGTGCCCATAACCAATGCGCTGGCGGAGCGGAAATCGCAGTCCCAGTGGGTGCTGCCGCCTTCGAGGTAGGTGGTGAAAATGCGGATGTTATGCTCTTTCATCCAGCCAATGGCTTCAGCCGAAGAGGCCACGGCGATCTGGCAGGTGAAAAAAGCGCCGAGGCTGGAGCGGATGACATTAGGGTTAAACACATCTGTGTGCGCATCGCAGACGATGACCGCATCTACCCCCGCAGCATCGGCGGTGCGGAGCATTGCCCCCAGGTTGCCGGGTTTTTCGACCGACTCCAGCACCAGCAGCAGCGGCCTGTCCGAAAGAGAGAGTTTGTCGAGTCCCAGCGTTTGTAATCCGCAGAGAGCGAGCACATTGGCAATATCTTTGCGGTAGGCCAGGGCATTAAACAGGGCAGGAGTGAGGGCGATGATTTCGGTAGGGCTGTCCGCAGTTTCCGGAAAAAGGGCCGCCAGTTTTTCTTCGGGCAAAAAGTCGGGACAATAAAGGAGTGTCTCCACCTGGTATCCCGATTGCAGGGCAAAATGGGTTTCCCGGATGCCTTCGACCAGAAACAAGCCCGCTTTGCGCCGGTCGCGCGGGGTCTGAAGGCCCGCTGCCAGCTTGATAAGCGGGTTTTGAGGGCTGCTGATAAGTTTATGCGGCATAAAGACCCATTGCAGTTGAATATGGAGGCAAATATCTGCAATTTTACCTGCTGCCGAATAAAAATCCCCATTATGAACTATCTTTTCTCCCGCACCATCCTGCTGCTCTCCGGCATGCTGCTCAGCCTCACGCTTAGCGCCCAGATTTCTCTGGTGTTTGAAGTGAATATGAGCTATCAGATTCAGAAGGGGAAGTTTAACCCCCAGACCGAATTTGTGGACCTGGCAGGTACTTTTAACAACTGGGGAGGCACCCTGCTGAAACTTACTGACCCTGAGGGAGATAGCGTGTACCGGGTTTCGGTGTCCGGCTTTACGGCGGGCCAGAACATTGCCTTTAAATTTCGCTACAATGCAAGCTGGGGTGGGCGCGAAGAGTTTCCTGGTGCAGGCAATGACCGTACCCATACCGTAACAGCGGGCGATTCCCTGCTTTCTTACTGGTACAACAATGAGCTGCCCGATAACCTACCTCTGTCGGCGGACTTCCGGGTTTCAGACCGCTTTTTATACGCCGGAGGAGTTGTGCAATTCAGCCCCCTCACTTCAGGTACGCCGGGTACCTACCGCTGGGAATTTGCGGGGGGCCTGCCAGCAGTATCGGCAGAGGCCAGCCCGCAGGTGCGCTATCCGCAGGCGGGAAGCTATCCGGTCAGACTGATCGTGTCGAATGCAACTTCGGCGGATACGATCTTGAAAATCAATTATATAGAAGTAGCGCTGCGGGATACGGCCCATATTCCCTGGTGGAATGAAAGCGTTTTTTATGAAGTTTTCGTGCGGAGTTTTTATGACAGCGACGGCAATGGCATTGGCGATTTTAAGGGACTTACCCAGAAACTCGACTACCTGAACGACGGCAATCCGGAGACAGATTCGGACCTCGGCATCACCGGTATCTGGCTGATGCCCATTCACAAGTCGCCAAGCTACCACGGCTATGATGTCAATGATTACCGCAGCATTAACCCCGACTATGGCACGATGGCCGATTTTCAGGCTTTTCTGACAGCAGCCCACGCGCGGGGCATCCGCGTGATCATTGACTATGTGATGAACCATTCGTCTTCGCAGCACCCCTGGTTTCAGCAGTCTGCCTCTGGTCCGGCCTCTCCGTACCGCAATTTTTACCGCTGGTCAGCCACACAGCCCAGTCAGCCCGGTCCCTGGGGGCAAACGGTATGGCACGCCCGCAACGGGGCCTATTATTACGGCGTATTTTACAGCGGAATGCCCGACCTCAACTACACCCATCCGCCGGTGAAAGACAGCATATTTGCCATCGCCGACTACTGGTTGAAAGATATTGGCGTAGATGGATTCCGGCTCGATGCGGTCAAATATATTGTGGAAGAAGGCAGCAGCCTCGAAGACAATGCCGCGACCTATCAGTTCTGGAAAGACTTCCGCAGCCACTACAAGCAGACCCGTGCCGACGCCTTTGCGGTGGGCGAGGCCTGGACCAGTACCTCCACCGTTCAGAATTACGTAAATGGCGGCGGACTGGACTATTGCTTTGAATTTGATCTGGCCACTTCGATGATCGGGGCGGTGCAAGGGGGAAATACCGAAGCCCTGCGCACCCAGATGCAGAAAGTCTATAATGTGTATCCCCATCTTCAGTTTGGCACCTTCCTCACCAACCACGACCAGAACCGCATCATGGGTGAACTGGGCGGCGATGAGGGGAAAATGAAAGCGGCGGCTTCTCTGTACCTGCTCTTTCCGGGCGTTCCCTATCTGTACTATGGCGAAGAAATCGGCATGACAGGCATCAAACCCGACGAAAATATCCGCCGCCCGATGCAGTGGAGTGGGGGACAATATGCAGGATTCAGTACCGCAAAACCCTGGATAGACCCTCCGGCTACCTACACCAGTGTGAACCTCAGCAACCAGCGGAACAATGAACTTTCGCTCTGGAGCCACTACCGCAACCTGATTCATCTGCGGCAGGAGCAAATGGCACTGCAAAAGGGCGACTATGCCGAAGTGCCTGTAAATGAGGCCGCTGTGATGGCTTTTACCCGCAGCTACCGTGGGCAAAGCCTGTTGCTGCTGGTCAATACTTCGGCAACCCAACTCAATAATGTAACGGCAGACCTCTCCGGCGCTCCCTGGCCTGCGGGTTCCTACGCGATTGATAACCTGCTCGATGCGCTGCCGCCTGCACCGCAGCGCATCGGTGCGGACCTGCGTTTGTCCGGCCTCAGCCTGAAGCCGTATGAAACAAAAGTGATTGCTCTGGGAGACACTTCGACGCTGCTGAAGGCTACGGCTGAGGAGCCGCTGCGGGTGTATCCGAACCCCTTTGCTTTTGTGGTCACTATAGAAGTCTATGATGCCTCACTCGGCCAGTTGCCCTATACCTGCACAGACATGCAGGGGCGCGCAGTAGCCAGCGGCAGCATTTCTGTAAGCGCCCACCGGGGCAGCATAGATCTGAGTCGCCTGACAGCAGGGGTCTATACCTTGCGGGTAGGCACGGGGTCTGCGGAGGTCGTGATGAAGCTGGTGAAGGAGTAAAGACAGGTGCTGCGATCCGGGCGAATATGTGTTTTTTGTTTTGTCACACGGAGATTTGCCGGAAAAGCTAAGGTAAGATTTTCACCGAAAGGGAAAATCACGGCCCGAAGCGGCGAAAAGAGCGCCTGGGTTTTGCTACTTTTCTTGGAAAAAACCCTTTGTAATTATTTCACAGAATAAAATGATTGAGAACTCACAAGGCTCTTTATGGGTTATTTGCGCCATATAAAAGGGAATAAAGTGTCACTCATTCATTAGTAAATACGATTTTTCGTATATTATTACAGGCTTTTGTTACATTTATAGTAAAATACAAAAGCATTCTTTTTCTGGGTGTTATTGATTTACGATATCAAAAATAAGCTAATCTACCTTATGGCAACGCTCAGACTTCATGTACAAAAACCCCGGTTAACACCCGCTTGCTTATCGCTCTTTCTTACCCTCTTTTTCGTACAGGCAGGTTTTCTGCATGCCCAGCCCGGCAACGCGATTACCTTCGATGGTACCAATGACTATGTGACTGTCCCTAATAATGCAGCTCTCCAGATCACAGGAACGGCTCTTACTGTGGAGGCCTGGATTAATGCCGCCGCATGGGAGACGAACTACTACGAAGGGCATATTGCTTCGATGGAAGATACGGATGTGGAAGGCTATTTGCTGCGGGTGGGAGATAATGGTAAGGTAAATTTTACCATTGGAAACGGGACTACGTGGAGCGAAGTTACCACTCCTGCATCTACGCTTACCCTCGACCGCTGGCACCATATTGCAGGGGTATATAATGGTAGCACAATGGCAATTTATGTGGACGGAAGGCTCATCAGTAGTTCTTCGGTTTCGGTAACGATTGCCGCAGCTGAAAACAACCTGCTGATCGGTTCCACAGCCCCTTATTCAGGCGCTCAGCTTTTTCAGGGCAGCATAGATGAAGTGCGTATCTGGAACGTAGCCCGCACCTACGACCAACTGCTCGACTATTCATACCAGTTGCTCACAGGCTCCGAGACAGGTCTGGTGGCCTATTACAGAATGAGCGACGGTTCCGGCACTTCTCTCACCGACAACGGCCCCAATGGCCTCACGGGCACCCTGACCAATGGTCCGACCTGGGCTGCATCTACTGCCCGTATCGCCAGTAGCGCCGCTATTGCCACCCAGTTCCGCCGCCCGGGCACCTTCCTGGCCTTCGACGGTACCAACGAGTCCGTCTCTGTAGCCAACAGCAGCAGCCTGAACCCGACCACAGCCCTGACTGTCGAAGCCTGGGTATATCTCAACAGCAACACCGGCAGCCCGCGCATTGTCTCTAAGGCCAACGCCTCGACGGCTACTGCCGGATATGGTATGTCTGTAGCGGTAACAACCGGACGTTTTAACCCTGAAGTAGTGGTGGGTGGCACACGCTATGCGATTAACAGTTCTGCTGCGGTTGTCAGCAATGGCGCATGGACCCACGTGGCATTCACCTGGGCACAAAATGGCAGCCTCATTGCCTACATCAATGGTCGCCGCGTAGCCTCTACGACCACTGCCAATAACACCCTCAGCAACACCTCCGATGCCCTGACCATCGCGCAGGCCGCTTATGGTGCCAGCAGCTACCTCAATGGCAATGTGGACGAAGTCCGCATCTGGAAC
>RDXT01000570.1 GCA_004292985.1 Bacteroidota bacterium | reverse complement strand
GGTGATCCAGGCGGAGCACCTCAAGGGGCACCGCAGGACCGTGCTGGAGAAGTTTCTGAGCATCTTTGACCAGTCGGCGCAGAGCGACACGAGGGGCCACATCCTCGCGCTGTCGGAAGACGACTTTCCCGAAGCCTACCGCCCGGTGATCCGGCGACTGCACAAGGCTCTCCAGAACCCCAACATCGAGGAAGAAATGGACCTCGAAGACGAGGTGCTGAGCGAGTTTCACAAAAAAGACGAGCTGCTCGCGGCTGCACTCCAGCGCGAGGAGGAGGAGAAACGACGTGCGGATGAAGAAAAGCTTCGCGCGGATGAGGCGCTACAACGCGTTGACGAAGAACGCCGCACCAAAAATGCCCTGATCCGCCGCCTGCACAGCCTGGGGTTGGACATCGCCGGGATCGCCCGCGATACGGGCATGGACGAGGCCGAAGTGCGACAGGTGGTAGAGGGAGACTGAGTAGCGAAAGTTAAGCCCCCGCCCCAAACTTACCGGCTTGCGATGTAGGTAATAATAAAGGCCAGAATAGAAGCCCCCATGCCGTACATAAAAATATTGTAGGCCAGACGGAGCAACTGAAATTTTTGTGCGAGCACCTTGCCCAGAAAATAAATGTCTTTGGACATACTTCCGTAGAGATAATCGGCATCCTTCATCATCTGGTCTATCCCCCACTGGTAGTCGGTGAGGTTCATGCGGTGAAAATTTCCGAAGAACAGCAGGTTGGTCTTTTTCTCCAGAATGTCATCGCGGGTGAATTTACCTGAACTGACTTTGGGCCTTGTGGCAAGCACCGCACATACGATGGTTGTCATACACACCACCAGAATCATCAGGATGGGGTAAATGCCATTTTTAAATATCACCGCTTTTTGCTCCACCACGACTGCCGAAAAAATGATCGAAATAATGATGGCATTAATCGAGAGCAGAATGTTGGCCTTGTTGTCGGCGAGGTCGCTGAGGCTGATATGGGTCCGGTAGGTGGTGCGAAACATCGTTTCGATGCCCCGGCCCGGCTGCTGTTTGCGGAGTTTTTTGATCTTTTTGCGAAGATCCTGCATATGCTCCTCCTGAAGCTCGATTTTTGAGATCAATACCGCCTGCTCCGATTGCTCAACCATTTTCCGGCGTTTTTTAATATTTTTCTTCAGTTGCCGGATGTTATCCTGCTTGAGCGGCTCCAGTTCTTCCTGCGCCCACTTGGTATAATAAGAGTGCTCTTTAAAAAAGCGGTAGTTCAGTTCGTCCCAGTCTTCGTCGCTGTACTGCCGCTCACAGAAGCTGAACCACTCTTCCCGGATCAGTTGAGAGTTTTCGAGTGCCTGGGGCGTTGCCAGGTTGTACAAGTCAGCATCTTTGATCACTTCCTCCAGCGTATTGCTCGGCTCCTTGTCGAGGCGCGTAGCAGAGATAAGGCCATCTATCACGTTAAGAGCGATCTGGTCAGCTTCTCTTTCCAGCAGGAAGCGCCTCGCGATCTCGCGGCTGTCTTCTTCATGCCCGATATAGCGCTTCAGATAACCCAGGTCATGAAACCAGGCAGCAATTTTAATCAACTCGACTTCTTCTTCCCGAAGCCCGGCCTGCCTGCCGATCTGCTCGGAAGCATCCACTACCTGGCGTGTGTGCTCATATGTATGGTAGCGATAGCCCTTGTCGAGCTGCTGCTCCAGCAACTCGGTGGCGTACGCTTCTGCCTGCGAAAGCAATAGCGAGTGAGTATTCATGTCGCGAAAGAGGGTTATGGACGCGTTACCCTGAATTTTCCGTTCAATTTACGGTTAAATTCTGTTAACAGACAACAACCCATTCTACAACATGTTCATCAATTCGCCAAAGTAAACCGTATCTGAACACCTCCGCTCATAAATGCGGTGTTATAAGCATTAAATACGTGGGGGCGGTTCATGTTTTGTTCCCAGAAGACCTTCACACTCACCCGTGTATTGACCACATAATCCACCGAGGGGTTAATGATCATATTCAGCGCACCCCGCGTGGTGACGGGCGCCTGAGCCTGCTCGATACCGTCAGGCGAAAGGGTAAAGTTGATGTCGCGTACATCGCGCACGGTGGCCCGCAGCTGCGCATTCAGGCTGTTTTTCATGCTGATGTCGCGCCCGGCAAAGCGGAAGTTCCAGTTCAGTTTATCCTTGCGCCAGCCGATCATCACTGCAATGTCTTCGCTGCGGGACTCGGTCAGCTGGAGGTTACCCACATTAAAGGTCATCTGACGGCCCCGCTTGTAGTCAATCTGCGAGGTAATGCCGTTTTTAAAGTTGAGGTTGATGCCGATCAGGGGCGCAAACTGCTCGGAGATCTGCACAGCCTGGATCACATCTACGGCATAGTAATTCCGGATTTCCTGCCCCGTGAGAGGGTCCACTTCGATCAGGTCAAAGTTATCCGCAATGCCGTCGTAGTTGAGGTCATAGGCATTGAGGTTGTTGGCAAATGATCCGACGGAATAGGTACCCCGGTAGGTGTGCTTCAGGGTAACGGAAGTGAAGTACTTTTTCAGGAAGGGCAGGCTCGACAGACCATTGTAGTTGATGCTCCAGTTGGGTAGCGGAATCTTGGGAAAGGCCGAAAGTTCAGTACCATTCACACCCATCGCGCCATAAGCAGCGAGGAGCGAGGTCACAAGTACCTCCTGATTGGTACCCAGGTAGCCATTCCGGTAACCTCCGGTGACCAGATCGAGGCTTCCGCCTGCGGTTTCGGGGTTTTTCTCGGCATATCGGCTCGATATTTCCTGCCGGATGTCCGAAAAACGGGCAAATACTTCCGACTTCTCAGGGTCTCCCCACTCAAAACCGCTGTTGGCAAAGATATAACTCATCGTAAAGTTGCCATTGCTCAGCGGATCGAAGCCCCGGAAGGTATCTGCTGCCGCATCGAAGCGGAAAAACTCACTCTGGTTGGAGGTCAGGCTGCGGTTGGCCGAAAGGTCAATCCGGAATCCGCGAAACAGTTCCACCGAGGTACGTCCCGTGAGGTTGGTGGAAATATTGTGCATGTACAGGTTGGAGAGCATCGTGTCGCGCGTGATCCAGCCGTTTTGCCCGGCCTGCTGGCGGATGTCGCGCTGGCTGCCGAGGATAAATCCGGTCGTGGGGGGCAGCAGCGGACTGCGTGCGCCCGTAGTCGGATCGGTGTATCCCCAGTCTATACCGAAGTTATCGGTTTTGGGCAGGTAACCCGGCAGAATGGTCGAGGCGGTCTGCGAATAGGTAAGGTCCACAGTCCTCACACTCAGCGCAATACGCAGCACTTCTTTACCCACCAGTTTAAGCACCCGCAGCGGATCGGGCTTCTCTACCGAGTCTTTTTTCGCTTCGGCGGGGTTCTCTTTCGGAGCCGGAACAGGCGGTTTGCCAGGAGTAGGCGCACCCGGACGTGCAGGTTGCTGGTTCTGTTTGTTCTGCGATTCCAGAACTTTTTTCAGCGGTTTGAACTTTTTATAAAAGCCGTTGAGGTCCACTTTACCGTTTGCCTGGAGATTCTGTGAGTTGCTGATGGTCGCGCCCAGCCCCGGGTTGATCTCCGGTGCCTGCTGCCAGGTGAAAGAGCCTGAATAGTTTACGTTGCCGCTGATCCAGTCGAGGGGCTTGATTTTGGAGAAAGGAAGCTGGTACCCGCCGCTGAAGTTGTGCTGGAAATTGGTCGTCCGCCCAAAATTAACCAGCTGGTCATGGCCTCTTAAAGGGTCTTTGCCAAGGTGCAGGAAGTTTTCCATCAGTGGCCCTACGGAGTCCCTTTCAGCCTGTGTAGCCGTATTCCAGTAGCCCCGGACCTCATCTACCCGCGCGATGTTATTGGCCGAATAGGTCAACTGAAGTCCCCGTGTGAGGTTCCAGGTCAGGTTGTAATTTCGGGTAAGGAGGAAGTTTTTGGCATAATAGGGGGTAGTGCTACCGCCAAATTGTGAGGTTGGCCGCATCAGACGCTCTTCAAACTGACGATCTCCGGCCACAGCCACCGAAAAAGAGGTCGGCAGCGGCGAGAAACTCATTTCTTTCAGGAATTTCACCTTCTCGATCTTGCCAAAAGGCTTCACAGTGACCTGCGGGAAGGTGTAGCGGTAGTTAATCGCCCCCCTGTGCTGGGTGCTAAAGCGCCTTTCGATGGTCGAGTTGCGGGCAAACTGCTCATTATAGGCATAGGTGAAATCAAAATTGGTGATATCCCAGGGATATACCTTCGGCCCGTTGCTTTCACCACTTTTGCCTGCCGTAGCCTTGCCCCCTGCTGCGGCAGCTGTTGGAGAGGGAGCTGTCTTGATCTTTCGCCAGTTGTTGAAGGAGATACTCCGGTTTCGCCGGAAATCCTGGATTTCCTTGAGTTTTTCCCGCCGCGCCTCGGGTGAAAGGGCCTCGATCAGTTGGTCGGTGCGCACGTCAGCCTCCTGCGGGTTAAACACCGGGTTGATCCGCTGCTCGCCGTAGGTGGCATAGACGGGCATCTGAAGGCCCCATTTGTCGGGCATAAGCTTGTCGAGGGCAATGTTTGCCGCCAGATCGTAGCGGAAAAGGTCTTCCTGCGTACGGTTGCTCAGCTTTTGCTCCAGCGGACCAAATCCCGCAGATTTATAGGCCAGCGTACCATTCACCGTACCAATGTCGGCCAGCTTGATAGAGGCATTGGCATTGGCGGCCCAGCCTGTTTTGGTGTCAAAATTGGTCAGGCGCATTTCATTTACCCACACCTCCAGACTCACATCTTCGCCGGAAGGGTCTTTGGGGTTGCGGATACCGATCATAATGTTGCGCACATCGCTGAGTTTGGGCGTACCTTTTACATAGATCATGTGGCCTTCGGGCATCTCGTCGTTGCGGTAGCCGTGGCGGTAGATCAGGCCCGTGCCGGACTGGTTGCGGTCGTCCTTGGCCAGCGCCATCCAGATAAGCTGGAAGTTGATTTCGTTCTCCACCAGCCAGGTATTGGTAGCTACGTTCTGCCCCCGCGCCGGGTCCGAAGGTGTGAGCGGAAGTTCGTATTCGTAATAGTTGTTGTCATTGTCGAGGCCCAGACGCAGGAATATGCGCGCATCGCCCCGCTCATTGAAGTTGGAGGGAGCGCCGCCGTCTTCGATCGCCTCAGCGTGGACCCACATGCGCAGCTTTTCATACTGACGCATGTCCTGCCGCACATTTTTGAAAATCCCCCGCGCATCGCCGTCTTTCAGGCCCTCGGAGCGAAGCACCAGCGCCCGCTCATCTTCGAGAAATCCCTGGATCGTGTTGCCATTAAATGCCTGACGCTGCACGCCCGGAGGCTCGATATAGTTAAAAGGTAGCTTCTGTGAGTTGTCCTCCACGCCTACCGCACCCAGCGAAAAGGAGGCATAGGGCGGCTCCAGCGGGTTGGGGATTACGCCCGGCTCGCCCAGTTCTCCGGCATATTTGCGCCACTGGGTCGCCACCAGTTGAAACTCTGTCATACGCATAATGGCCTCTTCCTGGAAGCGGGTCATGTACATACGCATGAAGCTGATGGTCTTAAAATTGGTGATCCCATTGACCGGGCGGCCCGCCGTCAGCGGTATCCGGAACTGGTACCAGGTCACCTCCTGCAGGCGGTTGCCCACAGGCACAGAGTCATTGACGAGTTTATCCACAACAAAGTTCATCCCCGGCTGGAGCGAATCCGGGTGCAGACGAATGCGGTACTCCCAGTATTGCTCGGCGAAGTTCAGACTTCCGTTGTTGTTAATATCTTCATTATCAGGAACATTGGTACCCTGGACTGAATATCTGACCGAATCCGCCGCCACCGGAGAGTTGCCTTCGAGGCCGTTGTAGTTTTCATATCGGGTGAGCAGCGGCGTTTTGGCGGCATCAAACTCCGGACTACGGTAGGGGCTAAAGTTATCGGAGCTGGGGTCAGCGAGATAGCGGCTGTAGGCATCGGGACTGAGGGTGCTCTGAAGGTTGCTGCTGATCTGCTGGAAATAGGTAGCCTCCTGATCCGAGGTAAGCCCGTCGAGGCCAACGTCCTGAATCTCACGGTCTTCGGGGCGGTTGCTGAAGGCGTTGACGGGCGGGTTGCCGATGGCTACATTACCCCAGGGGGTCTGGGTCAGCGTCGAAGTCGGGTCACCGGCACCGGGAATACCGCTTTCGCGCGAGAGGCTCTCGTCTGGCAGCAGGTCCTCATTGATCAGGCCGAGGTTAAAGTAAAATTCACCTCCCTGGCTGTTGGGCTTGTCCATGAAGGGGTCCATCATCCAGAATTCGATAAACTCCACATTGGTCGCCTCAAAGTCGTTGTTCAGGTCAATTTCGCGCACAATACCTGCCCAGTTTTCCTCCGGACGCACAAACTCACCTGTGGCAGGATCGAGTTTGGTTGGATCGGTCTGGAAGTTGTAGGGGCCGCGCCGGTTGGGGAAGTAATGCAGGTCAAAGGTGCTCTGAATACTGTTGCCCAGGGGTCGCGAAGCCTTGGGGAAAATCTCCCAGGGCAGAATCTGGCGGGTATAGTTGTTGAAAAAGTCTTCCTCCGGAATGTTGTTCCGCAGCGAAACGTTGTTAAAGAAGGTCGGGTCAATGCTGTACCAGGCCAGCTTGGCGCGGCTGAAGTTATTGGCCAGCGGATCGCCCGGATAGACCTGTTCCGGGTTAAACATGCGGGAGTTACCCTCCGGAAAAGAGGCAATGGACCAGCGCTGCCAGCTTTGCTGCGAAAAGGGCGAAGAGGCTGCCTCAAAGTCGTCGAGAAATACCACTCCCCGGTCTTCTTTGGTTTTGACCGCCGCAGGGGCGCCCGGCACAAACTGGGCAAATTCGCCTGCCGCCTGAATCATGGATTTTTCCTTGGTGCTGATCAGGGGCAGCCGGTCAATGGCCTTGGTCAGAAAAGCCGACTCCTTGGTGAAACTCGCATCGAGGCCCCAGAGGGTGTTGTTTACCGGCTCATCGCCCAACACTGTCTTAAAGTTGAAAGGCTGCTCGCGGAGGTTCAGCAGGGTTGCGCCCAGTTTCAGGTCCTGCGAAGGGCTATATTCGACACGGGTACCCAGCAGCGATTTGGTCTGCATCTGGTAAATGGCCGAACTCTCAAAGCAAATGCTGATCTCCTGACCCGAGGAAAGCAGCGAAGCATTCAGAATCTTGACCATGCCCGAGCTGTAGTTCACCGAATATTCGGAGCCTTCGGTCAGCGGGCGGCCACCGATTTTTACGGTTACGCTTCCTTCCTGGAGGTTAAAGGTATTGAGCGGAATCTCCGTGCCGCCGCCCGAAGAGCGGTAGTATCCTTCAAAGGTATAGCGGTTTTTTTCGGGATTGTTTTGAACGGCCCCCACCTGCGTGTCGTCGTAGAGCGCATTAAATACATAGCGGTCCACATCGTCGGGGTTGTTGTTCAGCTTTTTGGTCAGATAGTCGCCAAAGGGTTCCAGCACCGGAAAAATGATCATGCCCCGGTCTGAAAGCACCGTTACGCCTTCGATAAAGTCAAAATAGTTGTCGGGGCCGGGGGCGGTGTGGTTCGTTACGCGGTCCACGCCCGTAACCTGGATCAGGGGCTGGTTGGCTACCGCGCCACCGGGCAGGAAGTTTACCCGGCCTGCACTGGTGCCCGACTCATAGCGGATGTCGAAGAAAAAGCCGTTGCGGTCAAGTCCATAGCCAATGTTGTACACGTTTTTCATCATCAGGTCCCAGGCCGGATACGGGCTTACCCGCAGCACAGAGGCCTTCAGCATTTTGAGAAACAGCACATTGGAGTTAAGACCATCGGCAGGTATGTCGTCCGAAAACTCACCTACCTGGTGGGTCTGGCCATTGAGGCTGTAGTTGTAGGCGACAAACAGCACCTGGTCGGTAGGCACCGGAGAGTTAAGGGAGATATAACCGAGTTGGGTATTGAGGGTATATTCGTTGGGTTCGAGGCGGCGCATGTTGCCCAGCACCTGGAAGTCAGCCGTATTTTGCATGCCCAGGCCGGGAAAGCTCTCGATGGTGCTTTTGGCCGTGTTTTGCTCGCGGGCGGCGGGGTTGTTGCTCAGCAGGTCGAAAAGGTTGTTGGAGTTGTTGTCGGGCAGGGCTGAATAGGCAGCGCCGGTTTGCTGGAGGGCCTTGTTATACACGCGCCCGGAGCCGTTGCCTACCGGAGCGTCATTTTCCCCCAGGTCAATAAAACCCACTGCGTTCCGGTTGTTGCGTGTGGAGCCTTGCTGCTCTACCCAGACCTCGACGCGGTTCACCCGCAGGCTCGACTGAATCACCGGGAGGTTGGCCAATGCCTCTTCGTAGCGGGAGCGGAAAAGGTGCGACAGGAAAAAGTGGCGGTTCATGTCGTATTCGCTGGCCTCCTTGGTAAAGGGTGTTTCAACTGCACCCCCACCCGAAACCTGAATACAATCCACCTTGCCCCGCTCGATCGAAGCCACATTGGTTACATAGACCGGACCAAAGCGGAGTTTGGTTTTGATCCCGAACAGATTCTGGCGGCCCTGAATCAGTGAGTTTCCGAGCTGCATACTTACATTGCCCGCTTCGATTTTCTGAAGAATCTGATCTTCGGTTCCTGTATGCTCCAGCTTGAGCTCCTCTTCAAACTGAAAAGTGGACTGGGTATCGAAATTGGTGTTCAGGCGGAGCTTTTCGCCGATCTGGCCGATGACACCGAGCTGGATTTGCTGGTCGAAGTTGAAAAAAGTCGTTGCCTGCTGGCGCTGGGGTAGCGCAGGGTTCTCGTTGCGGTTGTGGTCCACCGAAAAATCGAGGGTCGCGAAGCCCGTAGGGCGAATCGAGATGGTGCCCCCGCCGAAGATGTCGGACAGCGCTTCGGCGTCTATGTTCAGTTCCAGGCCCTTGCGATTTTCGTTGTTGGTGGCGAGGGTCTGCTCCCGGAAATAGTTGGTAATGCTCTCCTTTTCACGCCAGGCCACATAGTCTTCAAATGAGATATAAGAGGGC
>RDXT01000422.1 GCA_004292985.1 Bacteroidota bacterium | reverse complement strand
ACAAACTTATATACGCTGCCGTCAGGGGCATCTTCGCCGAAATACACGGTTTTGCGGTCAGACTGCACCACTACGTTTTCGTGGCTCATGCGGCCCAGTGCCCAGAGTTTCTGTGCAGTTCCGGTGCCATAATCGCGCACTTTTTTCGTAGCAGGGTCAATTTCGACACACCAGCCCAGGTCAATATATCCGTCGGCATTGGCATCGGTGGTATAGCCCGCATCTACTTCTTCGCAGGATACCACGGTATTCCAGGGGGTCACGGTACCGGAGCAGTTAGCTGCTGTCAGCACTACCTCAGAGAAGTTCACCGCGCGGCTGCTGTCTTTTACCCAAAGACCAGAAGGATTGTCGAGGCTGATGTCGAGGATCGAAACACCGCCGGGAGCCAGTTCGTGGTTGACCGAGAGATACCCGTCACGGCTGCTTCCGTTTACAGGTACATATCCGGTAAAGTCGAAGTTGGTAGGTACTGTGCCGCCGCCATTCTGATACGGAATACCAGACTCAAACAGGTACTGGAATACGTGATCGGCAGGAATAGCAATGGTGTCGTTTTGCTCACGTGGGATCACAGAGGTAAAGCAGGAAATGTGGTCGTCGTTCGGGCTGGTGCAACCAATGGCAGGCGCATTGCTGGTGTACTGGCGGTTGTTCAGGGCCAGGTCAAACAGCAGGTCGGAGCTGCTGGCAGAGGCCTGGTGCACTTCCACTGCGATGATGTTTTCGCCGTTTACAAAGCTGGCAGCAGGCACATCATACACAAAGTAAGGCAACTCTGCCTCACCTTCTACCTGGGAAGAAGCCAGGGTGGTATTAGTTACTGCGCCTGTGGGCAAATTGGTGCGTGCTACTTCGGTACCATTTACATACACCACGGTACCGTCATCAGAGCGAAGTTTCAGCTCCACAAAAGGAGTGAGCACTGCCACGTCAGGGATGCTGATACGCTTGCGGAAATAGGTCGTGATATGTTTGCTGGCTGCATTTCCACCAAAAGATACTTCTGTACCGAGGTTGTCTTCGCCATAGCCCAGCACGCCGGAACCGAAGGCCCAGGTGGTGTCATTAAAGTTCAGCGAAGTCCAGGTAGCGCCGGGGAAGGTGCCATTGTCGAGGTAGGACCAGCTGCTTTCGGCTGGAACCGGATAATCAGTCGTAGGGTTGCCGGTAGGTTCGCTGCTGAGGTAGGTTACTACCAGTTTGGCTGCCTGGCTGGGTGATCCGTCCTGTGCCTCTGCTTCACGCAGACCTGTGCCACGCACGGTAAATACCATCGCGTTTCCTGCGGCCCAGCCACCCTGATTTACGAGGGCCTGTACCAGAGAGGTAAGGTCGGGTGTACGCTGATCGGCACCTGCCTGACCTGCGGCGGTCCAGCTTCCTGCGGGGATGGTCCACAGCACGGAGTCGCCGAGGTAGGAGCGGGAAGAGATGTTGAAAGGAACGTTCGGGTTAAACGCAGCCGGGCTGGCCGCATTTTCAGCCTTTACGATCAGGTTGGCAGGATCGGTATTTTTGGCAATCGCATCTACCGTAAACTGGATGTAGGCGTTGGTAATCACAGCGCCAGCAGGAAGAGCTACGTTGGTAAAGCGCATGCCTACCAGTTGCGGATCCACGTTATTGGCGGATTCACAACCCAGTTCGAGGTCGGAGCTGCCCACGTCGAAGGAACCGGGCGTTTTGGTCTGGTTAGCGCCGGGGAGATACTCTTCGAGGTCGTCCTCAGGAGTAGCGATCTGGAAGGTGCTGCTGCTTACCGGGGCAAAATTTACCACCAGTTTAGCTGCCTGACTGGGCGATCCGTCATGGGCTTCGGCTTCACGCAGACCTGTACCACGCACCGTAAATACCATTGAGCTGCCGGAAACCCAGCCGCCCTGGTCCACAAGGGTCTGCACGAGTGCAGAAAGGTCGGGCGTACGCTGATCGGGACCTGCCTGACCTGCGGCGGTCCAGCTTCCTGCGGGGATGGTCCACAGCACGGAGTCGCCGAGGTAGGAGCGGGAAGAGATGTTGAAGGGAGCGTTCGGGTTGAACGCAGCCGGGCTGGCCGCATTTTCAGCCTTTACGATCAGATTGGCAGGATCGGTATTTTTGGCAATGGCATCTACCGTAAACTGGATGTAGGCGTTGGTAACAACTGCGCCTGCGGGAAGGGTTACGTTGGTAAAGCGCATGCCTACCAGTTGCGGATCCACGTTGTTGGCGGTTTCGTTACCCAGTTCGAGGTCGGAGCTGCCCACGTCGAATGTACCAGGGGTTTTGGTCTGGTTGGCACCAGGAAGATACTCTTCGAGGTCATCCTCTGGAGTGGCGATCTGAAAAGTGGCTGCGGTGGTTGTTACGTAGTTGATAACCAGCTCGGCTGCCTGGCTGGGTGAGCCGTCTTGGGCTTCGGCTTCACGCAGACCTGTGCCACGCACGGTAAATACCATCGC
>RDXT01000421.1 GCA_004292985.1 Bacteroidota bacterium | reverse complement strand
AGTAGCGCTTTTTACAGTAGCGCTGACTGTAGCCCAGTCGTTCGGCCAGGGGGTGACCACGGCCTCCTTTTTCGGACAAGTTACTGACACTGAAGCCCAGCCGCTTGCTGGCGCAACAGTAGTTGCCGTACACGTACCTTCCGGTACACGCTATGGCACAATTACCCGCGAAGATGGCCGCTTTAACCTGCCCAGCGTACGTATCGGCGGACCTTACACAGTAAGTGTTAGCTATGTAGGCTACAACAAGCAGGAAGAAAGCAACATCCAGCTTACTCTGGGTCAAAACTTCCGCGTGAACGTGCAGCTTCGCGAGGAGTCTGTAACGACCGAAGAAGTAAGCATCACTGCTAACCGCAGCGAAGTGAAAAACGGTGCCGCGACCAACATCAGCAACCAGGTTATCAACTCGATGCCTACGCTGTCACGTCGTCTGAGCGACTTTACCCGCCTCACTCCCCAGGCCAACGGTACTTCTTTTGGAGGCCAGGACAACCGTTTCAACAACATCACCGTTGACGGTTCTTCTTTCAACAGCAGCTTCGGTCTGGGTGGCCAGCCCGGCGACCGTACCGGCGTGTCTCCTATCTCTCTCGATGCGATCGAAGAAGTACAGGTGAGCCTCGCTCCCTACGACGTGCGTCAGGCAGGTTTCGTAGGCGCGGGTATCAACGCTGTAACCCGCTCCGGTTCTAACGAAGTTTCCGCCTCCGCTTACTACCTCACCCGCAGCCTGGGCAGCAAAGACCTCCTCGGTGACTCTGCCCGCGGTGTATATGTGCCCCGTGGTAACTTCAACTACTACCAGACAGGTCTGCGCGTAGGTGGTCCGATCATTAAAGACAAACTCTTCTTCTTCGTAAGTGCTGAAGTAGAGCGCAACGCCCTTCCCGCTACGACCTTCCGCCCAAATGAAGGCAATGAGCCTGTAGCCGGCAGCGTATCCCGCGTACTGAAGTCTGAACTGGATGACCTTTCTTCTTTCCTTTCCAGCAACTTCGGCTACGAAACAGGTCCTTACAATAACTATAACCTCAACACGACCGCCGACAAACTGCTGGCCCGTGTAGATTATAACCTGAACGACAACAACAAAGTGAGCCTGCGCTATACCTACCTGAACTCAGGTCAGGACGTGCTGATCTCAAACAGCTCTTCTCTCGGCTTCGGTGCACGCCAGCCCAGCGCGAATGCTTTCAGCTATCAGAACTCCAACTACACCATCAACGAAGACATCCAGTCTGTGATCGGTGAGTGGAATGCTAACTTTGGCAACCGCGCTTCCAACAACTTCATCATCGGCTACACCTATCAGGATGAAGACCGCGGTGACTTTGGTGACGACGATGCCAAAAACACAGCTCCTACGTTCCCGCTGGTAGAAATCCAGGAAAACGGCTCCAACTACATCTCTTTCGGCAATGAGCCTTTCACTCCCTATAACCAGCTGAGCTACAGCACCTTCCAGATTGCTGACAACTTCACATACTTCGCCAACTCCCACAAGATCACTGCCGGCTTCAACGTAGAGCGTCTGCAGTTCCGCAACGTGTTCTTCCCTGGTTCACAGAGCGTATATGTGTACAACTCGATCGAAGATTTCTACGCTGATGCCAATGCTTCTCTGGCTGGCACCCGCGATACTTCTACCACGACCCTGCGCCGTTTCCAGCTTCGCTACTCCGCACTCGAAAACGGAGCTGAACCCGTGCAGCCTACCAAAGTAACTTACACAGGTCTGTATCTGCAGGACGAATGGCAGATCAGCAATAACTTTAACGTTACTGCCGGTGTTCGCGTGGACGTGCCGATCTTCGGACAAACAGGTTTCCGCAACGAAGCTGTTGAGTCTCTGAACTTTGTTGACGATGCTGGTGAAACCACCAAATTCGCTACCGACAAACTTCCTAATGCCAACCTGCTTGTCTCTCCCCGTCTGGGCTTCAACCTGAACGTTACTGACGACGGAAGCACCCGCGTACGCGGTGGTACAGGTATCTTCACCGGCCGCCCTGCTTTCGTATGGATCTCCAACCAGATCGGCAACAACGGTGTACTGACAGGCTTTATCCAGTCTGACAATACCCGCAAGTATCCTTTCAGCGCTGATCCTACCCAGTACATTCCTGAGAATCCTACCCTGCCATCTACCTACGAACTGGCGCTGACCGATCCTAACTTCCGTTTCCCACAGGTATGGCGTTCCAACCTCGCTATCGAGCAAAAACTGCCCCTGGGTCTGATCGGTACGGTAGAAGTGCTGTTTAACCGTGATGTAAATGCAGTGAAGTACTACAATGCAAACCTGCCATTGACTGATACTGCTTTTGCAGGTCCGGATGACCGCCCTCGTTACCTCGACGCTACCATCAACAACAACATCTCTACCGCTGTTGTGCTGACCAACACCAAGCAGGGATATGCGTACTCTGTTACCCTCCAGCTTGAG
>RDXT01000569.1 GCA_004292985.1 Bacteroidota bacterium | reverse complement strand
AATCTACGCACTCCCCTACCCTACCATCGCAAATCTCCGGTACCGCCGAAACTCCTCCAACCCCTCCGGGGTGCTGATGCCCCGCACATAGGGCCATAACACATTGGCCAGCAGGCGCTGCGAATTGTGGCTGCCAAATGGCTCGCGCTCAAACATAAACCGCAGCAACAGGGTGAGCGTCTGCGCGCATAACTCGATATCTATTCCCCCGACAAATATTTTTTCCTCGACACCCCGCCGCAAAATGATGCGCGTATGGTTCATCGCAAATGCCTCGTCGCTGCTCCATATCTCCGGAAAATACCCCGCCATGTCATTAAAAAAATTGGGATTAATGCGGGAAAGGCTGTCTGTGAGGCGTTTATAAAAGCGAATCAGCATATCCGCCACATTTTCTGCTTCGGCTTCGATCTCCTCAAAGGTCTTGTGCGAGTTTTGGCTGTATAACTCAAAACAGGCTTTTACCAGTCCGGTTTTATCGCCAAATAACTGGTACAGCGTTTTGCTCGATATATTTAAATGACTGGTAATCTGCCCCACCGTCACCGTGCGGATGCCATATTTTAAAAAGAGTTTCAGCGACTCTTTGATATAATATGCGCGTTTTTCGTTTTTAAATTCTTCCATGAAAATTGATAAAAAAAGGATTACGCCAACAAACCCTCATCCTCCCCCAGCTCCGGCGCTGCCCACCAGGGGCCCTGCGCATACCCCGAAAACTGTACCGGAGGCCGGAAGCCCCTCAGCTCCCCTGCCTGCCTGTGCTGCATCGAAACGATCGCCCCCCGCGCCCGGATATGGGGATCCTCCGGCAATTCGCTGAGTTCGCGCACAGGAGAGAGGCATATATCGTGCATATCCCCCAGATTCGTCCATTCGGCCTGCGTGCGGCTTGCAAAAAGCGCCTCGATCTGCGATTTGATCCCCTTTTCTGCGGCAATTTCCGGCACAATGGCCATGTTCCACTCCGGTTTTCCCACCGCCAGACAAAATGCCTCCCAAAATTTGGGTTCGAGCGCGCCCAGGGCCATCCATTTGCCGTCGGAAGTCTGATATACATCGTAATTGACCATTCCCCCCGACAGCAGGCCCTCGCGGTTGGGCAAGGGCTTTTCTCCCGCCCACATGCCCGCCGCATGAAAACTGAGTAAAGGCAGCAGGCCCTCCATCATATTCACATCGGCATGGGTGCCCCTGCCCTCACGCTGCGCAGCCCACAACGCTGATAAACAAGCAGTTACACACAGATAAGAACCTGCGGCAACATCTGCCACCTGTACCCCCGGGATCACCGGACGACCCTGCGCGTCGCGGTTCTGGTCCAGAATCCCCGCATAGGCGAGGTAGTTAATGTCGTGCCCGGCTTTAGCAGCATAGGGGCCTGTCTGCCCATAGCCCGTGAGCGAGACGTAGCAGATCTTCGGATTATGCTTCCGCGCTGCCTCAAAACCGATCCCGATCTCGTCCATCACCCCCGGACGAAACTGCTCTACCACCAGGTCGGCGCTTAAAAAAAAAAAAAAAAAGGAGTTGTTGCCCTCTTCCGTACCGTAGCGCAGCGTGAGCGAACGCTTTGAGCGGTTAATGGCCAGATAATAGGCCGAAACGCCGCCCTGCACAGGGGCAGAATCGCGGATATAGTCAGGGCTGTCGGGATGCTCGATTTTAATCACTTCGGCCCCCATATCGGCCAGCATCTGCGTAGCCAGCGGTCCCGGCAACAGGCGCGTCAGGTCGAGAATCCGTACGCCCTGCAAAGGGCCCGCGCCCGGTTTCCGGTCCGGAACAGGAGCCGTATCTACCTGATATTCAGGCCTGTACTTCCGGAAACATTTGCCGAATGCCATCATCGCTGCCAGGTCACTCACCCGTACTTTCTGGCTGAAAATGGCCACCTGCGGATTGAGTTCGCCCGTTTCGAGCGCTATATAATGCACGGCCCTGGCGCGGACACTGAGGCTTGCCTTTCCCACAAAACCCTCCTCTACCTCACAGCGTCCCTCTGCGATGTGCACCGTAAATGCGCCCTCGCCTTCCATATCAAAATGGACAACCGAGGCCATATCTCCGGCTTTTTCAGGGCGGAAGCGGGCAGGCAAAGAGAACAGAATGTCGCGGGCACTGGGCATAAGAGATTGATTTACAGGGAGAATTGCTCTCCGGGATCGAGGCCCTGCTTGCGATAGACACTGTACATGGCGCGGCCCGTAGCCACCAGTTTTTCTTCGTTTTCCTGCCAGGCTTCCATGTCGGTGGCGATGACGCGGTTGCCATTGCGGATCAGTTTGCCGATCACCACGAGGTCGCTGGGGCCGGAGCCGCGCAGGTAGTCAATGCGCATGTCAATGGTCGCAAGTTTGTCTTCGAAGGAAGTCAGGGTCGTAGCCGCCGCCGCTCCGCCGACCGAGTCGAGGGCCGTAGCGATGATGCCACCATGCCAGCGTTTGGCGCGGAAATCCCCCATCACTTCCTCGCGAAAGGGAAAGCGCATTTTGCAATATCCGTCGCGGATTTCGAGCACCGTCATTCCCAGAAATTTGTGCAGGGGAACGGTCTGCTCCATAAACTGTTTGGCTACTTCAGGAGATACGATCATGTCTGTAATTCATTAACAATGAATAAGTTACAAAAAATTACGACTTAAACCGGCTGAATACGCGGGTAAATTTCATCATTTCCGCAGGCTGCGACACCTGGATTTTTCCCTGCATAAATGCGGCCTGCGGGTCGAGTTGCCCAAGTTCAAGCTGCTCATACACCTCGTCGCTAACCTGAATCAGGCAGTCGGGACTGCCTTTCAGCCCCTCCTGCACCTCGCAGTTCCCTTCTTCGATCCAGATGCTAAACTGTCCGCCACGCGGTCCGGAGATGTCGTAATGCACCAGGGTGCGGTAGCCCGGCACCTTGTCGCTGCGGTAGCGCTCCGCCAGCGATCGCACGATCGTCGCGGCATCGGGCCTGCCTGTATAGGCCGTGTCATACTTCACCTGGTCTATGACCATGCGGGAAATGATCTCCTTCATGATCTCCGAAGTGCCCCCGGCAATGGTGCCCACCCGCGCATCGCGGTAGGCCCGGCAGATGGGATAGTCTTCGATATAGCCGTAGCCGCCAAACATCTGCAAACACCTGTCTATCACGCGGTTAGCCAATTCCGAAGCGTGGAGTTTCACCATCGAGCATTGTTTCACTGCATACTCTCCCTGGGCACAGAGCCAGGTCGTGTGATGCACAAACTGCTTGCAGGCTTCGATTTCCGTAGCCAGTTCGGCGATCTGGTGGCGGAGGGCCTGGTACTTGTTGATCGTGCGTCCAAAAGCCTCACGCTCAGACATATAGCGCAGGGTGAGTTCGAGCACGCCTTCCATTGCGCCCACAGACATCAGCCCCGCAGACAGCCGCTCCATCTGGAAGCTGTCCATAATATAGGCGAAGCCTTTTCCCTCCTCGCCGATCAGGTTTTCCACCGGAACGCGTACCTCCGAGAAGCCGATTTCCGCCGTATCGGAGCTGTGCCAGCCCATTTTATTGAGTTTGGTGCGGGTGAGTCCGGGCGTTTCGCCCTCGATCAGCAGCAGGCTGATGCCGCCGGGACTTTTGACCGCCGTGACGATATAGTCGGCGTAATAACCATTGGAAATGAAGTTTTTGCCGCCATTCACCACAAAAAAATCTCCCTCCCGACGGGCGCTCGTTTGAATACCCGCCACATCGGAACCCGCCGCAGGCTCGGATATCCCCAGCGCAGCGATCATCCACCCTTCGATAGCCGGGGTTAAATACTTCTCTTTCAATAACTTACTCCCCGCCCTCGCCAGGTGGTTGGTCGCCATATAGGCATGCACACTGATCGCCGTAGCAAAGCCGCCGTTTCCGGCGCGGGCCAGCTCTTCCAGAAAAACCGCTGAATAAAACAAATCTGCCCCCGATCCACCGTCCTCTTCCTTATGTGCGAGGCCCAGATAGCCCATTTCGCCCATCCGCTGCCATATCTCGCGCGGAATCTGGCGTTTTTCCTCCCATTCCGCAAAGTGGGGCGCGATCTCCCGTTGAAAGAAGTCGCGCACGCTTTGCCGGAACAGCAGGTGATCTTCATGGAACCAGGGGGATTTCATAGGGGAATGGAGGAAATAGAGGGTATAAGGGAATAGGGGTATGGGGCAAAATTATGGAAAATGAAATAATTTCCAAATTTTCCTTTTGAGGTATCCTTTGATACGGGCCTTTGGTGTCACCCTTCGATACGGTCCTGTGGACCTACTCCCACAGGGACAAGTCAGGATGACAGGAAAGCCCCGGTGTCACGCTGAGTGCCGAGTCTTCGAGGCGTATCGAAGCGCGACACCACCCAAACGTTCCCCTGTGGGAGTAGCCGAGTCTTCGAGGCTTATCGAAGATGGCAACTCATCAGCTATTCCCTGCGCCAGACTTTTTTTGCCAAAACAGGGAGAAGATCATTATTACCCGAAATTAATGCCTCTTTTTTCTTGCGGGACCATCCTTTGAGTTGTTTTTCACGAGCAATTGCATCTTGTATCCACTGATATTCTTCATAAAACACCAATTCTACAGGCCTGCGACCATAGGTGTATGAAGTAGCGGACACACCCAATTGATGTTGGATAATACGGGTTTGCAGATCATTCGTAACTCCTACATAATAGCTGTCGTCTGAGCAATGGAGGATGTATGTAGAGTATAGATGCATATTCAGGATATATATCCTCTCTAAAAAAACCGCTACTGCCACCCTTCGATACGGGCTTTGGTGTCACCCTTCGATATCTCCTGTCACCCTTCGATACGCCCCCGTGGGGCTACTCAGGATGACAGAAAGGCCCCGTGTCATCCTGAGTAGCCGAGTCTCCGAGGCGTATCGAAGGATGGCACTGGAGGTCATTACCCCCCCTACTCTATCTCCAGATTCTCCCCCTCCATACGGCGGATCACCGTATCTCCTTTTCCCGCCATCGAGCGCATGCGGACAATGGGGGTCTCCGGGAATTTGGGCATCCGGATGCCGAGCAGTTGGGCGAGTCCCCCGTAAAAGCGGAGCATGGCCCGGAAAGGCTGCACCGTGAGGTAATCCCGGCGGTGCTTGTGTTCGAGCTGGGCGTACCAGGCGATAAAAAGGAGGTTCCACTGGTTTTTAAACGGACGGGCTTTCACCAGAAAATAGAGGTCGGTGAAAAAGGCCGCAAATCCGCCATGTGGCTCTATATAGGTGAGGATAACGGTGTCCTCGCGGGTCGCATTTTTAAAGGTGTGCTTCTGGCCCGGCTTCACGGCGAGCACATGGCCCGGACTGAGCGTCTGCCACTGGCCGTCCACTTTGAGGTCGAGCATACCTGACTCTACCTCAAATACTTCTGTAATCCGGGGATGGTAATGCTCCAGCGGACCACTCACACCCGGACCCAGGCGGTATTTGATCACCAGATCAGAAGGATGTCCGGGAGGCGGCTGAAGCATATCGAGCTGAATGCCGAAGGTGGGGCGGTAGTCCAGCGTTTCCAGAATGTCAGATACGGAAGTAGCCATAGGGGTAAGAAAAATGTGAGATTTCTTTTCGTAATTTCTTAGTTTTAGAAACAATAGCAAAAAACTCTTTAAAAAAAAACCTGTTAGTCAGCCCCCCTATGCTACTCAATATCCCCCAAACGCCTGAATGGCAGCAGCTTTATGCCGAGGTTTCCGCCCGTGTTAATGCAGTTGCCAATGATCCGGAAGGCCGAATCGAGATGCGGAAACATTTTTATGAGCATTTCGGCTACCCGATGACAGAAGATAGCAGCGGCCTCGGAAACTCCGAACTGGCCTTCATGCGCTGGGAAGTCGAGCGCGGGGTGCTTAATCCTCCCGACCACCCGGAGCAGCCCGGCAGCCCCTGGTGGCGGGAAGTGAATCTGTCTTTTTTGCTGTATTCCGAACTGGCAGGCGCCGCGCACCTGGCAGGCATTGACCGGGAGACCCTGACTGGCCCCATCGGATTCTGGATGGACTACATCCACGAGCCCAACCACGCCACCTGGTACCTCGCCCATAATGCCAGCATTGTGCACAGCTATGCAGAGCATGCGGAGCTTTCTTTGCAGGAAAACGAAACCGAGCGGCATTTTCTCAACGAGGTTCTCTACCGCCTGATCTTTGCACAGGCCATGTCTTCGGGGCAAAAAGGCGCTTTTGGTCGTCTGGGAAAGATTCTGGCCAACCCCCGGCTTCCTTCCGTGGATATTATCGTGAGTTTACCCGCCTTTTACCCCCGGCACTACCCCCTCGCACCCGGCGACCTCGAAAATGTCCGGCACAATGGCCATACGCTGGAAGAAGCCGGGGTGATTATTTTGGATAAACTGCTGATTCTGCCGCAGTTAGAGCGCCTGTTTACCTGGGCCGCCCGGACGATGGATTCTCAGCATCTGCCCCAGTGGGTGAAAAATGACCAGCCTGTGTATCCCAATATCAAAGCCCGCAGCATGGGAGAGATCGTGATGCAAAGTGCGCCTGTGCGATCCTTTCAGTGGATCATGAGCCGCCTTGGGGTGTAGGAGGGTGTCATCCTTCGATACAGCCTATTTAGGCTTACTCAGGATGACAGGTAGAGCCCGGTGTCACCCTTCGATACGGCCCGGTGGGCCTACTCAGGGTGACAGGGAGATTGGGTGTCACGCTGACTTGCCCCTGTGGGGGTAGCCGAGTCTTCGAGGCGTATCGAAGCGCGACACCACGTTACCCCTACAAATCCCCCAGCGCGGGCCGCACAATAATATCCTCCACCACTGTCCGGTCGCTGAGGCTCCAGGCATTCCAGACCAGCGCGGCGATGTCGGAGGCGGGCATGAGGCGGTTTTCATCTATGTCCACGCCGTCCCAGGAGGCGGTTTTGACCGCGCCAGGCAGCACGGTGACAACGCGGATGTTGTAGGGCTTCATCTCTTCGCGCAGGTTGCGCGAAAAACCCACCATCGCAAATTTGCTGATGCTGTAGGAGCCGCCGTTGTCATAGGCTTTGATGCCCGCCACGCTGGCGATGTTAAAAATGGTGCCGCTGCGGCGCTGCATCATGCCGGGCAGCAGGCCCTTGGTGAGGTAGTAGGCGCTGCCCATGTTGGTGGCCATGAGGGTTTCATAGACACTGTCGTCTTCGGAGTGGATAGCGCCGGGGAGATAGGTTCCGGCATTATTTACGAGCACATCTAATGCGCCGAAGCGTTCGTTGATCTCGGCTGCGAGCGACTTGATGGCTGCTTTGTCGGCCATGTCGCAGACGTAGGTATGGAGTCCCGGCAGGGCTTCGCGGACCTCTTCAAGCGCCTGAGGGCTTCTGGCACAGATGATTACGTCGAAATGTTCGCGGTGAAAATGGGTGGCGATGGCCCTTCCGATGCCTTTGGAGCCGCCGGAAATCAGGATGGTAGGTTTCATATTAAGGCTTCGGAGTTGCTTTTGACAGCAATAATCGCTTTTTTCGGCCTCGTAGTCAAAACCCATTGCCACATTGCGCACCTTTTTATTTCACCTCGGACGATTTACGATGCTGTTGGGCAGTATGTTCAAAAGCTGGGAGAAGCCGTCCATCTACTACCGTCTGGCCATGTCGGAGTTTATCTCGATGGTGCAGGGGAGTATGCCCATTGTGGTGGTCATTTCCGTATTTATCGGCGGCGTATCCACCCTTCAGACTGCCTATCAGCTCACCACGCCGCTTGTTTCGCGCTCAGTGATCGGTACCATCGTGTCGGTAACCACGCTGCTCGAACTTTCACCGACGGTACTCACCTTTATCCTGGCGGGCCGGATCGGTTCCAAAATCGCCTCTGAAATCGGCACGATGCGGGTTACGGAGCAGATAGACGCCCTCGAAGTGATGGGGGTAAATCCCAGTGCCTATCTGATTATGCCGAAAATGGCTGCGGGCCTGCTGGCCTTTCCCATTCTGGTTACGATTTCGGCTTTCCTCGCACACTTTGGGGGGATCATGGCGGGCGATATTTCGGGAGCGGTGCCTGCCGAGGAGTTTAAAATTGGCCTTCAGACCTATTATGATTCGTATCAGGTGGTGGTGATGTATGTAAAGGCGATTACCTTCAGCATCATTATTACCTCGGTTTCGGCGTATCAGGGCTTTTATACGAATGGCGGCGCACTCGAAGTGGGAGCAGCCAGTACGCGGGCGGTGGTATTCAGTTGTCTCGCGATGGTGGTAGCTGACTATCTTGTAGCGCAGATTATGCTATAAGCCAGACAAGGACCGGAAAGATAAATACAGCATCTCCCCAGATACGATAGCGTTCGCGGGGGGCAAATCGTTTCGGGTCAAAAGAAATCCACAGCAGTACGCCCAGCATCAGCAGGTAGAACCCTTCTGCAATCAGGGCTTTTTCGTTTCCCCAGATCAGTACGCCGATGCCTGTAAGTGCCCCTGCAATGCCCAGAGCGGCTATGACCCGGCGGGTTGCCTGCTCGCCGATGGCCCTGACAAAGGAGGTATGGCCGTCAGATTCATCGGTTTCGCGTTCGTACAGGGAGAAAAAAAGCAGGTTAATCATGGCAAGGATAAAAAACTGGGCAAAAAGTCCCCAGGTCGCGCCTGTATATGCCTCCGGAAACAGCCAGGGTGGACAGCCCCACACGCCTGCGCTATAGATAAAGCCTACGCCCAGCTCTTTTTGCAGCCAGTGCCGCGCCTTGCTCCCCACAATGGCCACAAGCAACAGGTGTAACAGGGTCAGACCCGCCATGATCAGGCCAAAATAGATCATCCCGATGGGCATGCGGGTGAGCAGCCACAGACAAAAGGCAATGGCCAGGCCGCAGGCAATGCTCAGCGGGCGCATATAGCGATAATGAAAGTCGTGGCGGGCGGTATGGGCAGAAGGACCCAGACGGCGGGCATCGAGCAGGTGGTCGGCGGTATAAATGATCCAGACGCTGAAGGGAAGGGCCAGCCACCAGCTAAAGGGCAT
>RDXT01000420.1 GCA_004292985.1 Bacteroidota bacterium | reverse complement strand
GGCACTTTAATCAAGTAGTAAAGACAGTAGCAGTCCAGGCAAACTAAGACCGCCTGCAGAGGCAATGTGAGGTGCTTTTTGCGGGCGAAATCGTTTACACTAATGTACTTCCGGCTTTTTCATATTAAAAGAAATACACCCCTGCAAAAATTCGCCACCCACAGAATATGACTACGCCACTTCTACGCCAGAGCGCCTGGGATCGGGCGAAGCAGGCTGGTAATTCAGGTTCTGGATAAATTCTGTCAGGTTAGCCTGGGCAGCGAGGTTGAGTTTTTTGCGCAGGCGGTAGCGCCGGGTCTCCACTCCGCGCACGGAGATATTAAGCTGCTCGGCAATGTCTTTGGAGGCCATATCCATACGCAGGTAGGCGCAGAGTTTAAGTTCGTCAGCCGAAAGGTGAGGGAAAGACTCTTTGAGGTGCTGAAAAAAACCGGACTGCAGCAGGTCGAAGGAACTCATAAATTCCTCCCAGCTTTTATCCACCTTCAGCTGGTGCTCCAGTTTTCGCACGAGTTCCTGGAAGTAGCGGCTTTCATCACTGCTGCGGGTCTGTTTGCGCAATACCTGGAGGGCATCGAGCGATTCTTTGAGGAGGCTCTGCTGGGTAAGCTGGCGCAGCGAGGACATGGTTAAGGCTTTTTCCTTTTCGAGTAAATCCTGCTGAAGGTTGTCGTATTTGACTTTGTAGAACTGGTTGTTGCGGGTCGAGCTATACTCCTGGGTCATTTTCTGGAGGTTGGCCAGCCAGAGGTTGTAGGCCTGCTGGCAGAGGGCGATGTCGAAGCCCGGCTCATGAATGGTGTGGGGGTGAATGCCTGATACGGCCTCTTCTACATTGGCAAAATGGCCCTGCGCGACCCCCGCAGCCCTGGCCGCACCCACAGCGCCATTGGTTTCCACTACTTCAATCTGGCAGTCGAGCAGGGTCGCGATGGTGCAGGCAAAGGTTTCGGAGCGGAACATATCGTCATTACTCACCCGGATCACGCCTACATCTAATCCGATCTGCTTCAGAATATTTACCCCCGAAACAAATGAAAAGGCGACCCCTTCGAGTGCGGCCCGGTACATGTGCGCGCGGGTGTGGCGGTTAAACTGAAGGTTGAGCACATGGGCGTTGATGTTGCGGTTTTCGAGCATCCGCTCTGCGCCGTTGCCAAAGGGCAAAATGCACAGACCATCCGAACCCACTGATATGTCCTTGACAATCCGCTCCATGTCCTGATAACTCTGGCCCGTGTGAGCGATCTGGTGTTTGATCCAGCTATATTGATTGCCTGCCCCGTTGATGCAAAGCAGCATGCCGATGCGGTCCTGATTGGCCTGGTAATTGACATGGGCGAAGGCATTGATCCGGGAATTTACATCATACACGGGCCTGTTTACAATGCCATATACCACCCCCGAAGCGCTGCTGGTGGCCGCGAACTCATTGGGTCTGAGCACATTCAGCGAAAGCGCATGGTTGGGCTGGTCTCCGGCGCGGTAGCAGAGTGGTGTGCCGGGCAAAAGGCCTGTCATGGCCGCTGCCTCCTGTGTAAGCCGCCCCTGAATGGAAAAGGTAGGCACAATCTCCGGGATCAGCGACTCAGAGATGTCATAATACTGGAGCAGTTCATAGGCCAGCCGCCGCTCTTTAAAATCCCAGCAGATGGCCTCCGAAAGCCCTGCCAGGGTCGTATTTACCTCACCTGTGAGTTTCAGTGCGATAAAATCGCCGGGCAGCAGTATTTTATGAATCTGGCGGTAAATGTCAGGCTCATTGTCCTGCACCCAGCGCAGGCGCGAGGCCGTGAAGTTGCCCGGAGAGTTCAGCAGATGCTCCAGGCAGTAGGTTTTGCCAATGTCTTCAAATGCCTGTTTGCCAATGTTCACCGCCCGGCTGTCGCACCAGATAATCGCGGGCCGCAGCACCTGCTGCGCTTTGTCAATCAGCACCAGGCCGTGCATCTGGTAGGAAAGCCCGATTCCTTTGATGTTTTCCGCCGGGATCTGGCTCTTAGCCAGCAACTTACGGGTGGCCATGCACAGGTACATCCACCACATATCCGGCTGCTGCTCTGCCCAGCCCCGCTGCCGTGCGATTACCTCCATTTCCGTGTCCGGATATTGGATGCGGCATACCTCCCGATGGGTATTTCCATCAAAAAGGGCTGCTTTGATTGTCGAGCTGCCTATATCGTAGCCAATGAAATACATAGTAATCCGGAGATGTCAGGAGAAAGATACAACATTGTGGGGAAATATTGATACGCTCCCGACAAATCGGACTATCTGCATTCCGAATTAATCCGCTACCTCCACGTTTTCCGACAAAGGCAGGGCCTGACACATCAGCACATATCCGGCGGCAAGCTCCTGAGCTGTGAGGGCCTGGTTGCTTTTCATGTGCACCTCTCCGGAGATACATTTCAGCTTGCACATGCCGCAAAGGCCGCTCTGGCAGGAGTACGG
>RDXT01000419.1 GCA_004292985.1 Bacteroidota bacterium | reverse complement strand
GGCTTCCACGGATCGGTATAGTTCAGATCGAAGCGGGTGGTATAGGCTTCAAAGTGATTGCTTCTCCCCTCCCCCTGATACACAAAAGGGAAACTGGTGGAGTCACTCAGGCGGGTGCCGGGAGGCTGCGAAGGGGTGAAAGGCTGGCTTACAGCACTGCCTTCGGCCTTATCCTTTCCAGGCTCCTGGGTCACCGACTGCTGGCAGGCACCCAGAAGGGCCAAAAGCATCACAAGGGGATAAAGAAAGCCTTTCATATCTCTTTGAGTTAGTGTTATGCTTTGCGCTTGCGATAGGTTTCCAGCCCTTTGCGGAAAAAGTCCCGGTACCAGCCCAGGTCCAGGCGTCCGCTGAAGCCGCTGGCCTCTGTCAGGAGGGACTTGTCGTGGTCGAGCAGCACATAGTAGGGCTGCGCATTGGTCTGGTAGGTGTCCATCTGAAAATTGAGCCACTGATCGCCCACGGTGCGGATTTTTTTCCCCGAAGCATTGAGCAACACCTCCGGAAGGGCCTTGCGGTCGTCGGTATACAGCGAAATGAGCACATATTCCTCCGTAATCATCTGCCTGATTTCGGGGTCAATCCACATATTCTGCTCCAGATAGCGGCAATTGGCGCAGGTATGTCCGGTAAAATCGAGAAACACAGGCTTGTTGTGCTCTTTGGCATAAGCCAGACCCTGCTCCAGGTCATAAAAAGCGCAGAAACCCGCCGGAGTGCCCTCGTTCAGGTGCTCCGAAATTTTATTGGGATAGTCGCAGATGTCGTTCTCTGGCCGGGAAGGGGTATTGGCGCTGAGGCCCCCCTGCACCAGCACGCCCATGTCGCGGTTGACCGAAGGGATATAGCCTCCCAGCATCCGCAGCGGTGCGCCCCAGAGGCCGGGAATCAGATAGGTAACAAACCAGAAAACACCAATGGCCAGCATCAGGCGGGGCACCGGGATAAACTCCGGTTTCATGTCATGGGGCAACTGAAGTTTACCCAGCAGATACATGCCCAGCAGGGAGAAAATCACAATCCATCCGCCCAGGAAAATTTCCCGGTCCAGGATGCCCCAGTGCTCGACCAGATCGGCGCGGCTGAGATAGATCAATGCAAAAGCCAGTTCCAGGAAACCCAGCGTTACTTTTACCGCATTCATCCATCCCCCAGAACGCGGCATAGACTTGAGCCAGTGGGGGAAAATGGCCATCAGCACGAAGGGAGCCGCCAGCGCCGAAGAGAAGGCCAGCATCGTAACCACTGCGCCCCAGAAGCCGCCCCGGAAAGCCTCAGCCATCGCCCAGGCCACCAGCGGACCTGTGCAGGAAAAAGACACAATGGCCAGTGCCAGCGCCATCAGAAAAATGCCAAGCATTCCGCCCCGGTCGCTGGCCTTGCTCACCGCTGTGCTCCAGGAGGAGGGAAGGGTGATTTCAAACCAGCCCAGGAATGAAAGGGCAAATACGGTCAGCAGGATAAAGAAAAAGACATTAAACCAGGCTTTATTCGACACCTCCTGCAACACGCTTGGGCCGAAAATCGCCGCCAGAATCAGGGCTACCCCTGTAAAAATGGTGATGATCGAAGCTCCATAAAACATTGCCTTGCGAATGGCCTGTCCGCGCGAGCCGCTTTGCTTGGTAAAAAAGCTGACGGTGAGCGGGATCATCGGAAACATGCAGGGGGTAAATACGGCGATCAGTCCGAGCAGCATCCCTTCGATGGCGAGGGACCAGAGGCTGCGGCTGGCCGGGGTAGCCGACACTTCCGCAGCGGACTTTGATGCAACAGGTTCATTTACAACAGCTTCGGAGCGAGAAGTATCCGCCTTTGTGGTGTCTTCTATCGTGACAACAGGAGCCACAACAGCCGCCTTTGCCGCCGTATCAATCAGTGCCGGAGCTTCCTTTTTTTTTTCTGCAGCGCTGAGGTTCAGCACCACATCATAGGAGCCGGGGATACACTGGCTGTCGTCGCAGACCTGGTAGCGCAGATAACCCGCGAGTTTTACGACCGGAGAAGTAATTTTTACCTTCTGGACGTAGGTAACCTTGCCGTGATACAGCGAAATATCTCCTCTGAAAATGTCGTCGTATTTGGTTTCGCGTTTGCCTTTGTCATTGAGCGCACCCAGCAAGGTAACACCCGAAGACTCTTTGTCCAGGTCAAAGGAGGCCGCGACCATCATCATAGACTCTACCTGCCGGGCCGAGTACATGTGGTAGCCTTCCTCAATTTCCGCATCTATATAAATGGTCAGAACATCGCCCACCGCCAGGTCCTTTGCCGGCTCGTAGCGGAGGGTAAAGGTTACGGCATCTTCAAACTGTGCATAGGCAGGCCGCAGCAGAAAGAGGCTCAGAAACAGGAGCAGCGAAAAGCGGAAAGACAAGGACATAGAGAGAGGTCTTAAACGGACACAGAATTCAGCACTTGTTCGAGGATCAGTTTCCCGTCGGTGTTGCTCAGCACAG
>RDXT01000418.1 GCA_004292985.1 Bacteroidota bacterium | reverse complement strand
GGCCAGCCCCTTCCTCCCAAGCCCTCTGTCATCCGGTAGGCCAGAATCCGATCCCCGCTTTGATCCTGATCATAGACAATTACGATTCATTTACCTACAACCTCGCCGACCTGGTATTGCGTCATACAGAGGCCTGTGTGCTGCGAAATGATGCCCTGACCCTCGACGACATTGCGGAGATGAAGCCTGAAGGAATCGTTATTTCACCGGGACCTGGCAGGCCCGAAGACAGCGGTATTTCCCTGCCCGCCGTAGCGCGGTTTTATACCGAAATTCCGGTACTGGGCGTTTGCCTGGGATTGCAGACGATTGGCCAGGTGCTGGGAGCCCGGGTAGTGCACGCGCCCCGGCCCATGCATGGCAAAACCTCGATGATCCGCCACGACGGACAGGGCCTCTTTGCCGGACTGCCTTCGCCGCTGCGGGTGATGCGCTACCACTCGCTGGTGCTGGATCCCGGTACCATTCCCGAAGAACTGGAAGTACAGGCCCTGACAATCCGCGGAGAAATTATGGGAATCCGGCATAAAATGCATAAGTTAAGCGCTGTGCAGTTCCATCCCGAATCCGCGCTTTCGGTGGGCGGTGAGCGCCTCGTCAGAAACTGGCTGGATTCTCTTCGGAATTAATGGAGGAAAGACGTAGATTTGTGGTTTAAAAAAGGAAAGAATGGGTACGGAAATTCGTCAGGAAAACGGCTTTCAGTATGTCGAGCAGGGAGAAGGACCCGTACTTCTGCTGCTTCATGGACTCTTTGGCGCACTCAGCAATTTTACTGCGGTGTTCGAAGCCTTTTCTGTACAATATAAGGTGATCATTCCCCTGATTCCCATTTATGAGAAGACCCACGCCGACGCTTCTGTGGAGGGGCTGACGGCCTATGTCGAAGAATTTGTAGCATTTAAAAAGCTGGAGCGATTTACCCTGCTCGGCAATTCGCTGGGCGGCCATATCGCGCTGGTCTATGCCCTGCGCAACCCTGCCCACGTACATGCGATGATCCTGACGGGTAGTTCCGGCCTGTTTGAGTCGGGCATGGGGACCGGTTTCCCGAAGCGCAGCTCCTATGAGTACATCCGCGAGCGGGTCGAATATACCTTCTATTCACCCAAAATGGCGAGCAAAGAGCTTGTAGATGAGGTGTTTGAGATTGTCAGCGACAACTTCAAAACCCTGCGGGTGCTCAAGATCGCCCGCTCCGCCCAGCGGCACAACATGCGCGAAGACATTACCTCGATCCACATACCGACCCTGCTGATCTGGGGCCTCAATGACAACATTACCCCGCCGAGGGTCGCCCATGAGTTCCACCGTTTGCTCGCCCAGTCCGAACTGTTTTTCATAGATAAATGCGGACATGCAGCCATGATGGAACAACCGGAGGTGTTTAACCGTTATGTACATACATTCCTTCACAAACATCATCAGATACTGGCTTCATGATAGCTACTGAACTCATCACAGATCGTGTTCCTTCTGTAAAATCCACCGACCTCTCCGGGTTGGCCCTGGACTGGATGAGTGAATTCAAAGTGAGCCAGCTGCCCGTGGTGGACGGCGGTAAGTATATCGGACTTATTACCGAAAATGACATCCTCGACGCTGCCGATTCGGCACTGCACGTGGGGGATCTCCGCTACAGTGGATGGGAAACGGCCTACGTGTTTGCCGACAAGCACGTGTACGATGTGCTCGATGTCCTCAGCGAGCTGAAACTCGATCTGGTGCCGGTGATTGGCGAGGAAAAGGAGTATCTGGGCGTGGTAACCCTGCGCGACCTCAATGACTACATCGCCCGGCTGTTTGCCATCCGGGAGCCGGGAGGCATCCTGGTGATCGAAGTAGGGGCCCGCAACTATGTGCTGTCTGAAATCGGACGCATCGCCGAGTCGGCAGATGCCAAGGTGCTGAGCCTTTATCTCTCCCAGATGCCCGATTCGCCGACCCTGATCCTGACCCTCAAGCTCAACGTCGAAGACCTCACGCGGGTGATTGCCAGCTTCGAGCGATTTAACTACACGGTGCTTCACGCCTACCAGCGACTGAATCCGGACAGCGACTACAGCCGCAACTACGAGGCGCTGCTCCGTTATCTCAATATCTGACAACCCGAAGCCACCCATGCGGCCATTGATGAAACCCCTGTATCTACTGTGGGCACTGGCCGCCTGTGCGGGTACCCCTCTGCGCACTGCCGCAGCCACGGGCGACAGCTGTGTCGTGAGCAGCATCACGATCCTCGGCCTGCGCCGCACAAAGGAGTGGATCATCCTTCAGGAGCTGCCTTTTAAGCAGGGCGAGGCGCTGGCAATAGCCGCACTCGAACCCGTTCTGGAGCGAGGCCGGAACAATATATACAACCTGGGCCTTTTTACCTCGGTGAGCCTGCATCCCAGGGTGGAGGGCGGGCGCATGGACCTGCTGATCCAGGTGCGGGAGCGCTGGTTTGTCTTCGGCTC
>RDXT01000568.1 GCA_004292985.1 Bacteroidota bacterium | reverse complement strand
GCTGAAGATACCTGCAAAAAAATAAGGGGTGGGATGCGAGGTGTAATGTTTGTTTTCATAGCCGTATCCTGCCAGACGGTCGGAAGTGTACCAGGTCCGCGCACCAAAATCGTCGTAAAAACGGATCCGCTGCTGGTCACGGAAGTAGTTGCCGGAGCGCACATAGCCCCAGGTCGTATCCCCCCCAAGAGAGACGATATAGCCTTCGGGGTACTTGTTTTTCTCTTTGCCTGTCTGGCCGCGAAGCGGCACAAGAAAAACACACAGAAAACAAGAGGTCAGAAGCAGGTACGCTGTGCTGCGAAGATTCATCCGGAAGAGTTTTCGAAAAAATACGCACTTCTGCCGCAGGATTCAAAACAGAAACCATCCGGAGTTAAAAACTTCGGATGGCGTAGTATGATGGGAAGATGTGTAGGCTTATTCGGCGGCTGTTTCCATGCGGCTCAGCAGCTCAAGATTGGCTTTTTCTTCGGCGCTGAGGCGGGCGGCAATCTCTTCGCGGTCGCTGGTCGGCGATGCAACACCATACCATGACTGGGTTTCGAAATATTGCTGCACATGCGCTTCGGGAAAGCGGAACCCGTGGCGGGCCAGGATTTCGTATTTCATAAGGCGCAGCTCGGCCGCACTCATGGCCTGAATGTCTTCGCTGCGAAGTGCGCGGAGAGCTGCTTCAGGATAGATGCCAGGTGCTGCCGGCCGGGCAGTGGCAAATTCCTCCATTTCCTCCTCCATAAAGAGGGTATCGCCGGCGAGGGTATCGGCCAGAGCAAGGGCCGGGTTAGGGATAGAAAGGCTTGTGGGGCTGGAAACAGGTACGTTCCAGATACGGCGGGCGCTGTGAAAACGGGAGTTGTAGTAGCTGTTTGAGAGACTTGTGATCGTAACTCCCTGAGATACACAGGAATGGATAAACTTTACTTCGGTTTCATCCGCATAGACGACCATCGCCACGTGGCTGATGCGCGAACCTTTGCGGAAAAAGATCAGATCGCCGCGCTGAAGGTCTTTGCGGTCAACCTTAATCCCTGTGAGTGCCTGATCCCGGGAAACACGCGGCAACTGGTGCCCCGCTTCCGCAAAACTGACCATCATCAGACCGGAGCAATCTATTCCCTTGCGGGTGAGGCCTCCAAGTTTGTAGGGAGTACCCATATAGGAAGCCGCAGAGCGGACAACTTGTTCTACCTTCTCCTCATCACGTGCGGGTGGGTCCGTAGCGTAAATGAATGCGGGAAAAAGGATAAACACAACCAGCAACAGAAGCAGTGGAATGGGCAGGTCTGTATGACCGGTTGTTAATTCTGAGAGCAAGGACTCTTCGTTCATGCCAGGGTGTTTGGGGGTTAATCCGACTCACGGTTAAACTACACCACGGGGCAACAATAGAAAATTATTTCGTTCTGTGCAAAACCTTACCTGTTCTTTCACGTAAAAGGAGCATCAATTTATAGTAATATAACAACTAATTGTCTCCAAAATCAAAAATTAACCCATTGATAATCAAGCACTTAAAAAATCAGGTTGTCTGTTGATAATTTTTTTGCCCTAAAACGCCTTTCAGATGCCTCTTTTTCCCAACATAGGCCTGCTGCCTCAGCCCAGGAGCTGGTATCCGTACCCGGCAATTTCGTGAGACGAACAGGAAAAAGGATCGAATGAAGGGGCAATGTCCGCACGCGCCGGAGGGGTCTGAAACAGCACCGAAGTCGGGGACAAAAAGAGATTGTAGATACCTACCCCCGGCGTTTTGTCGCGCAGGTTGATGCTCTCTCCCATCTCCAGCAGCAGGGTCCGCGTGTCCTCATAGACCTCGTGCAGCCAGGCTTCTTCCAGTTCAGGCTCCACCAGAATATTCAGGATGGCGCCGCTGCCCCGCTCATACATCAGTTGCAGGAATATCTCATTGAGCTCCAGGGCGGCACGCAGGCGCTGCTCAGGTCCGGCACTGTCTGTTGCCCAGGGGTCTGCCGGGGTTTGAGAAAAATCAATCACCTGAACCAGGCAATCGAGGGCAAAAGGCCTTTCTCCCAAAAGGCTGTACATCAGGCAGTTGTCCATCGTCCGGGCAGCAAAACCCGCTTCGGAGGGAGCCTCTTCGATCACATGCGGCCTTGCCCCTGCAATACCCGAAAGCGCCTCGCGTGCCTGAGAAAGCGCCTGCGGCTGCCAGTCAGTAAGGATCAGTTCACAGCCGTCCCGTGCTGCCATAGCGGCAAATTCGAGACCGATATCATTCATTCCGCCTGCAATGACCATCCCGGCTGCAAACGTTTTTTTCCGGATCATACTTATTTTTTAGCTCGTTGCTCCCATTTTGGACGAATTTAGGCTCTTATCGTCACCTCCCTTCGACGCTTTCTTTCATGGGGCTTGGATTTCGGGTAAAAGCCCATATTTTTGGCCAGTCAATTCACGTCAAAAACAATAGGCCACCCTTATGACTAAGACAAATTGCACCTGGGAGCATCCTTACGCATACCCTGAGGCGTACAGCAAGCGTGTTGCTTATTTCAGCATGGAATACGGTCTGGACGCCGCAATGAAGATATATTCCGGCGGCCTGGGCTATCTGGCAGGCTCGCACATGCGCAGCGCCTACGAACTGAAGCAAAACATGATCGGTATCGGCATGTTGTGGAAGTTTGGCTACTATGAGCAGATCCGCGATCAGAAAAGCCAGATGCGCGTGCTCTACCGCGAGCGCTATTACACCTTCCTCGAGCCGACCGACCTCATTTTCCCGATCAATATCAACGGGAATCCGGTACAGGTACAGGCATGGTATCTGCCCCCCGGCATTTTTGAAACCATTCCGATGTATTTCCTTACAACGGATATCGAAGGGGCAAATGATTACCTCTCCCGCACCATCACCCACCGCCTCTATGACGCCAACGCGGCCACCCGCATCGCGCAGAGCATTGTGCTGGGCATCGGTGGTGCCAAGGTAGTCGAGGCCCTCGGCGGCGCAGACTATTATCACATGAACGAGGCCCACGCCCTCCCGCTGGCCTTTTATCTCTACAGCCAGCTCAAGGACGCCGAAAAGGTGAAGTCCAAAGTGGTATTTACCACCCACACCCCCGAAAAAGCCGGAAATGAGGAGCGTGACATTCACCTGCTCGACAAAATGGGCTTCTTCAGCGGAGTACCTCTGGCCGATGTGCGCAAAATCACGGACCACAACACAGGCTCCGTTTTCGGCTATACCCCCGGCGCCCTGGCGCTCTGCTGCCGCTCCAACGGCGTTTCGCAGCTCCATGCCGATGTGTCGAACGATATGTGGGCACACCTGAAAAACAAGCCTGAGATTATCGGCATCACCAATGCCCAGAACCAGCGCTTCTGGCAGGACATTAAGCTCAAAAAAGCCCTCGACAACGACGACGACAAGGCCCTGAGCGAGCGCAAGCGCGAACTGAAAGTGCTGCTCTTTAAAATTGTCGCCGACCAGACGGGCAAACTCTTCGATCCGGATGTGCTGACCATCGTCTGGGCACGCCGCTTCGCGGGCTACAAACGCGCCGACCTCATCATGCGCAACCCGCAGTATTTCTACGAAATGCTCAGCCGCGCCAAGTATCCGATGCAGATCATCTGGGCCGGAAAACCCTATCCCGAAGATGATTATGGCGTGGATGTATTTAACCGCCTGGTCGAATATACCCACCTGGCACACAATGCGACCATCCTCACCGGATATGAAATGAACCTCAGTGCAGCCCTGAAAAAAGGCGCTGACATCTGGCTCAATACCCCCCGCCGCCCGCGCGAAGCTTCGGGAACCAGCGGTATGACGGCTGCCATGAACGGAGCGGTAAACGTTTCGATCAACGACGGCTGGGTACCTGAGTTTGCCCAGCATGGCCACAATGCCTTTGTGATCCCCGAAGCAGACGAGCACGCACCGACCGAAGTGCAGGACCAGCACGACTACGAGCACCTGATGCGCATCATGGAGACCGAAGTGGTGCCTACCTATTACGACAAACCTTCTGAATGGTGGAAAATCGTAAAGAACGGTATGCGCGAAGTAGTGCCGCAGTTTGAATCGGGCCGCATGGCTGACGAATATTACAAGCGACTTTTCCTGTAAGATGCCGCGACTGCAGGAAAACGTATCCCTCCTGCCTTACAACACATTCGGCATAGAGGCAAGCACCCGCTGGTGGATGGAAGTGACCAGCGAAGCTGAAGCTGTCGAATTTGTGGTGGATAATCTGCATGCCCGCCGCCCGGTACTACCACTGGGGGGCGGGTCTAATCTTCTGTTTACCCGCGACTTCGAAGGCCTGGTACTCAAAATGGGGATTATGGGCCGCGAAATTGTATCGGAAGATGCACATGAGGTCATTGTAAAGGCGGGTGCGGGCGAAAACTGGCACGAACTTGTGCGCTGGACCATCGGACATGGCTGGGGCGGCATCGAGAACCTCTCGCTGATCCCCGGTACGCTGGGCGCTGCCCCTATCCAGAACATCGGTGCCTACGGCATCGAGCTGAAAGACGTATTTCATTCGCTGGAGGCCATTCACCTGGAGACCGGGCAGATCCATCATTTCGGAGCAGCAGATTGCCGCTTTGGCTACCGTGACAGTGTGTTTAAGCGCGAGCTGAAAGGGAAATACCTCATTTCACAGGTAAGCCTGCGCCTCTCGAAGCAGCCCGTGCTGCACACCGACTATGGCGATATCCGCCAGGAACTGGAGCGGCTCGGCGGTGTGCCCGATGTGAAAAAAGTGAGCGAAGCCGTCTGCACCATCCGCCGGAGCAAGCTGCCCGACCCCCGCGAAGTAGGAAATGCCGGAAGTTTTTTCAAAAATCCGGTGATTTCGCAGGCCCATTTTGACGAATTAAAAGGCCAATATCCCGATATGCCCGCTTTTGTGCAGGCAGATGGGGTGAAGGTACCCGCCGCATGGCTGATCCAGACCTGCGGATGGAAAGGCCGCCGCATGGGCAATTATGGCGTACACGACCGCCAGGCACTGGTGCTTGTCAACTATGGCGGTGCACAGGGAGCCGACATCTACGAGCTCTCTTCGCAAATCCTGGCATCGGTGCAGCAGCAGTTTGGCATCGCTCTGGAGCGGGAAGTCAATATCATCTGAAGAGGAAATTTGCCATTCCCCTTCCTTTCCGTAATTTTAGCCCCGCCGATAACTATTTCAGAAATGGGAAGAGCATTTGAATTCCGCAAGGCCCGCAAAATGAAGCGCTGGGGCCAGATGGCTAAGACGTTCACGAAGTATGGCCGCGAACTCGCTATCGCTGTAAAACAAGGGGGCGCTGACCCCGAAACCAACTCGCGCCTGCGTGCCATCATGCAGAACGCACGGGCCGACAACATGCCCAAAGACAACATCGAAAGAGCGATTAAAAAGGCTTCCTCCAAGGACCAGGAAGACTATAAAGAAATGGTCTATGAAGGCTATGGCCCCGGAGGCATCGCCATCGTGATCGAAACCGCTACCGACAACCCCACCCGCACGGTGGCCAATGTCCGGATGTACTTTAATAAATATGGCGGCTCGCTGGGCACCTCCGGTTCCCTCGATTTTCTCTTCGACCGCAAGTCCGTATTCAAAATCCGCAAACCCGCCGGCTTTGATCCCGATGAGTTCGAACTCGAAATGATTGACTACGGTGTGGATGATATCGGCGTGGACGAAGAAGAAGTGCTGATTTACGGCGGTTTTTCCGACTTCAACACCATTCAGAAGCAGCTCGAACTCAGAAAATACGAAGTCTTAACGGCTGATTTTGAGCGCATTCCGGTAGATACCAAAGAGGTCGCCCCCGAAGTAGAAGCCGACATCGAAAAGCTGCTGGAAAAAATCGAAGAAGATGAAGACGTGGTGAACGTCTTTCATAATATGCGATAAACAGGGTTCAGGGAACAGGGTACAGGGTTCTCAGGGAACAAGGTTCAGCGTTTAGGCAAAAGCTCAAGCTTGCGCATGGATTTCCATACCCACACTCCCCACAAAATCACCAGCCCCGGAAACACGGCCACAACGCCGGGATTATAATACATCGCCTCCTCTATCTGGAGATGGTGCAGGTGCATCACGGCGCGGGTCATGCCGCAGCCGAGGCACTCGATGTTAAAAAAGGCCTTCGAAGGGCATAGCTCGACACCGGTATGGTCGAAAAAATCACCGGGTAATATCCAGAGTATCAGCGGCGTAAGGCCCAGGGCCACCAGCCAGACCCACTCAAGTTTCTTGCTCATACAATTGCCTACTCAAAAGAAGCGGCAGACCGGATACAAACTGCATCCGGCCTGCCGTAAGGGATCAGGAATAGTAATTCTTCATTTTTACAAATGCGTAGATCACGCCGGGCAGCCAGCACAGAATGCTCAGCACGAGAGCGATGATCCAGTCACTGCCGCTCCAGTTGTCGAGCAGACCGATAGCCAGGAAACCCAGGCCCAGGATCGCGAGCAGGATGTACACACCCTTTTCGATGTCGGCGTTAGGCGCAGAATGCTTTTTGATGGCCTTCTGAGCAGCTCTCAGAGCGAGGGCATTTTTTACGCCGAGTTTTTTGCCGGTCATTTTTTCATAGCTGGCAGGCGTAAGTTCTGTAAGTGCAGCCGGAGTCATGGAAGACAGTTCAGCAGGCAGGGCGCTTACTTCAGATACATTGGCAAAAGCTACGGAAGCAGCCTTCTCGCCTGCAGCAAATCCGGAGACCGCTGTGAACAGGCTGATAACGAGAATGAATAAAGCTCTTTTCATACGTAGATTAAATAATTAAGGGGTCCAAAAACAGAAAATACATCTCACACATTGCGGTATGAGATGTATGTGCAATATAAAAATTATCAGACTACATCCAGCCACTTAAGCAGGTAGTAGAGCGCAAGAATCCAGAATACCAAAGCCACAAGATAGCCGAGGCCATAGATCAGGGAGCCTAAGGCAGCATAAGCGAGAACGCTGCTGACAACACTCACCAGTACCGCAATCACGGCAAACGTAATGGACTTTTTCAGCAGGGGATCAATGTCCGCATCAGGAGAAGTCTTCACCTTAATGCGCTTCTCGACCATTTTCTGAACTTTTTCCTTCAGCTTCAACTGTCTTTCAGACAGAGGTTTGGCAGGCGCAGCAACGCTGGTACTCAGCGCAGGTGCAGCCACTCCAGCCGACATCCGCACAGGGGCAGCCAGAGCAACGATCATCATAAGGGTAAGTACAAGTGCGTTCTTCATAAGGACAAGAGGTGTTAAAGGTTTTCGCCGTTAAACTAAACGTCCTCTTTAAGATAAACAAGCCGCAGAAAATAAATAATTATTGTGTTTCGGGTAAACAAAACGCACTTTTTCAGTCAACCCGTTTGATGTTGTAACGCCGGGTGGCGTATAAGAAGCCAAAAGCCTCACTGTTGTCGCGCTGCATGTGCTTATGGTGCATCTTGTGGGCGCGGATCAGCCGCAATACGTAGGGATGGGTAAATTTATAGCGGATTTTGATCCGGCGGTGAATGATAATATCGTGAAAAAAGAAATAAAAGAGCCCGTAAAGGGCAATTCCGATGCCTACCCCCAGGTGCCATGACTGCCCCTGTGCCCCGTAGATCACAAGTCCCGTGGACAAGGCGCCATAGAGCAGCGACACGAGGTCATTCCACTCCCACCACCCTTTCTGCGGCTCGTGGTGGGTGCGGTGCAAAAACCACAGCGGGCCGTGCAGCAGGTATTTGTGCACCCACCAGGCCCAGACTTCCATCAGGACAAAGGTCAGAAGGGCAATGCCCCCTTGCTGAAACACACTCATAGCTTGATAACTCAAAACCACTTTTTCTGTTTCATAATCAGCAGCATCGTTACAGCCATACAGCCCATTACCAGCAAAATCAGCGGATAGCCATAGGTCCATTCCAGCTCGGGCATGTGCTTAAAATTCATCCCATATATCCCGGCGACAAAGGTAAGCGGGATAAACAGGCTCGCCACAATGGTGAGGGTTTTCATCACCCGGTTGAGGCTGTGGCTGAGGTTGGAGAGATACAGGTCGGTGAGGTCCTTGAGCATGTCGCGCATGTGCTCAAAATGCACATTCAGGTCGCTGATATGGTCCTGCAGGTCGCGGAAATACACCTGCGAGCTTTTGGTGAGCATGCTGGTACCATCTATCCGCAGGCGGGCAATCTCTTCTTTGAGCGGGAAGGTATATTTGCGCATGCGGGTCACCTGGTTTTTGATGTCCATGATCTTGCCGATCAGCCGCTCCGATGGGTCATTGATGGCCTGCTGCTCTAACTCGTCTATCCGCTCCCGGTAATGCTCCAGGATATTGAAATACTGGTCGCTGATGGCATCGAGCAGAGAATAGAGCAAAAAGTCGGACTTGTACTGACGGATACGTCCCGAACCTTCTGAAATACAGGTTCTTACGCCATCAAATACATCCCCGTCCATTCCCTCCTGAAAACTCAGCACATAATGTTCGCCCAGTATAAAACTCACCTGCTCCGGCTTCAGCTCATCTGTAACCGGATCGAGGCTGAGCATTTTCAGCGAAAAAAAGATGTAGTTTTCGAAGGCCACATACTTCGGAAGGTGCTGATGGTGAATGGTTTCCTCGATGGTATGCGGGTGCAGGTTAAAGTGCATGCACACCTGCTCAAGCAAGGCCGTATTGATGTCGAGGTCCAGCCAGTTGACCATATCCTGCCGGATCAGCGGCAATACCTCATCGGGCCTTTCGACCGTCATTTGCTCTGCCAGGGCAGGGCTGTATTGGGTAAAGCGGATCATCAGTGTACTTCGTATTCCAGCCGCATCGTGATATTGGCCGTCTTGCGTTTGGCGCTGGTATTAAAGGCCCCACCCCAGGAATAGTCCTCGGAAGAGTTCTGCGCGGTGATCTGAAACACGCCCATATCGGCAGATTTCAGGCTGCCCAGGCGGGATCCGGAATTTTCAGCGATTTTCCCGGCGCGTACATAACCGTCGTGGGTGGCTTCGGCGATCAT
>RDXT01000417.1 GCA_004292985.1 Bacteroidota bacterium | reverse complement strand
AAAAATGATTCGGTGGACGTGCCCGGCCTCGGCGATCCTAACGTACCTGAGTCCTTTTCGGTATGGGCGGTGGACCTCAGCAGCCCGCAGGCGCAGGTAACAAGCAAAATCAAAACCGGATTCCTCGTCGGTGAGCAGATCGAGGGGATTCCGGCCGTCGGCGGCGCCAGCCCCAACTCAGTCGTTGCCACAGACCGCTATGTGTTTGTGAGCAACGGAAACAACGACTGTATTTCAGTGCTGGATATCAAAAACGGGAAACTGCTGCAAAACATTCCGCTCAGTCCCGATCCGCGTCTAGGTCACTGGCGGGGGGTGATTCCCTTTGGCCTGACCCTTTCTCCAGATAAAAAGCGCCTGTTTGTGGCTGAATCAGGTATCAATGCGGTGGGTGTAATAGATGCAGAGCAACTGAAGGTGCTGGGGCATATTCCTGCGGGATGGTTCCCTTCCAAACTGGCGGCTCACCCCGACGGCAAGCACCTGATCGTGGCCAATGCCAAAGGCTACGGCAGCGGACCCAATGGCGGCAGCAGCTTTCAGAAAGGGCCGGAAGGTTCCTATGTCGGCCACCTGATGAAAGGCTCGGTGAGCATCATGGACATTCCTTCGGACGAAGAACTCAAAGCAACTACGGAGCAGGTGCTGGCAAATAACTTCGTTTTCTCACGTCCGGGAGATGCCCGCTTTAGCTGGCGCAAGGACAATCCGATCCCGCTGTATCCGGGCGAAAAAGCGTCTCCGATCAAGTATGTTGTGTTCATTTCCAAGGAAAACCGCACCTACGACGAGGTATTTGGCCAGTTGTCAAAAGGCAAAGGCGATCCGGCACTCGCCCGCTATGGCTATGGCGCGACCTTCAGCAACCGGAAAAAGACCCTCACCATTGACAGTTGCGATGTGATGGTCAACCACCTGGCCCTGGCCCGCAGGTTCAGCATCTCCGACAACTTTTATGTGGACTCCGACCACAGCGCCGACGGCCACCGCTGGCTGGCAAGCACCTACCCCAACGAGTGGGTGGAAACCAGCGTTGCGGCTGCCTATGGCGACAAGCGCAGTATGCGCCCCGACTCCAAAGCGCCCGGCATCTGGTCTTTTGTAGGCGCGAGCGGGGCCGTGTATCCCGAAGACTACAATGAGCATGGCTCTCTCTGGGAGCACCTCGACCGCAACAAAAAGTCCTTTTTTAACTTTGGATTTGGCGTAGAGCTGGCCGGAAACTACGAAGACAGTACCCTGAAATACACTGGCGTGCGCTATCTGGTCAATTATCCCATTCAGGGGCCGCTGTGGAACTATTCCTCCCGCAAATACCCCACCTACAATACCGCCATTCCGGACCAGTTCCGGGTGGATATGTTCGAAGAGGAGTTTAACGCCCGCTGGAATGGCGAAGGCAAAGAGCCGCCTGCGGTGCTGACCATCATTCTGCCCAACGACCACGGCTCCGGCGAACGCGCGCATGCGGGATTTCCTTTCCGCGAAAGCTATATGATGGACAATGACCTGGCGCTGGGACGGGTGGTGGAGTTTCTGTCACACACGCCCTACTGGAAAAATATGGCCATCTTCGTAACGGAAGACGATGCCCAGGACGGAGTGGATCACGTAGATGCACACCGCAGCGTGATGATGGTATTTTCACCCTATGCCAAACGTGACCACATCAGCCATGTGCATTATAGCTTCGGATCGATTTTCAAGACTTTCTGGAATATTCTGGGCATCCCGTACCTGAACCAGTATGATGCCGGGGCCAGTGACCTTGCGGATTTCTTTACAGCTACGCCTGACTTCACGCCCTATAATGCTCTTCCGGTAGATGCCCGTGTATTTGACCCCCAGAAGGCGCTCGATCCTTTTGACGAGCAGTTTGACTGGAAGGCCATCATCGAATCTCCGGCACTGGACGACCCTGAGGACCTGAAAAAGGCTGCCCAGGAGCGCGACAAGGCTGAGGAACTGGAGCGGAGCCGCCTGAGTAACCCGAGGGAGGGGAAAGAGGACTGATCGTGTTATGCGAAAGTAGGTTGGAAGAGCTACTCGCAGGAATGTTGGGTTTCACGCAGAGAGGCAAAGGGGCAGAGACGCGGAGGATAAAATTCATATCTGCGTCTTTGCTTCTCCCTTTCTCTGCGTGAAACCATAAAGTCGCCTCTACCGGAAGCTTTTCACCATCTCATAAAACCCCTCTTTACTCAGCAGAAAATCCGATTCGAGGGTGGTAGTGAGGGCCATGCCAATGATATACCCGCTATTATACTCGATATAGGCATAAGCGATCCACTTGGGGGTGCGGTTATTGGCATTGCCGGTTTTGTACTCTTTGCAGAGGGCCGCTTTGCCGGAAGCAGTAGCGACCTCGAAGTTTTCCCGCAGCACATACCCGCCCGAAGTGCCCAGATGTGCCTGGTCCATCCACATATACACTGAGTCCACCGTGGAGCAGGAGGGCAG
>RDXT01000567.1 GCA_004292985.1 Bacteroidota bacterium | reverse complement strand
TAGTTATAGGCTTCGGGGTAGTTGGCAATGGCTTTTACCTCGCCGGTAGCGACCTCCATCAGAATGGCAGTACCAAACTGCGCCATGTTTTTTTCGACACCTTCTTTAAGCGCCTGTTCTACAATGTCCTGAATATCAACGTCTATGGTTGTTACGATGTCGAGTCCGTCCATAGAAGCTTCTTCACCGAACCCATTCACAGGCACCCAGGAATCGCCCACCACTTTCTGGGCCAGCACGTAGCCGTCGCGCCCTTTGAGGTTGGCATCGAAGGAAAACTCGATTCCGCGCTGGGCGAGGGTATCATCAATCAGGCGACCCAGGGTAATGCGGGCCAGATCTCCCATCGGGTAAAAACGCTCATTGTTGAATTTTTCGATCACCACACCGCCTTCTACCCGTCCGCGGTTGAGGATGGGCCAGGTTTTGGCTGCTTCCAACTGCTTGAAATTGAGCTTTTTGCGGGTGAGATATACGTGACGGTCACCTTTGGCCAGGGCTTCGCGAACGGCATTATATACCCTGAGCGTATCGCGGGCATCCGGCTCGTCAAATTCGAGGGCCATATTCAGCGAAAGCACATAGAGAGAGTCTCTGAAGTTTTCCCAGCGGCTGGTATCTATGACCGTAGGGTCGAGGGCGATCTTGTAAAAAGGCAGGCTGGTGGCCAGGATTTCGCCATCTTCGGAGAGGATATTTCCCCGGTCGGCGACCAGTTTTTTAAAGAAAATCTGCTCCTTCATCTCCTCCTGCTGCCATTCGCTGCGGTTGAGCTGAAGTGCGGCCACGCGGAGTACGATGACCGTGGCAAATATGACGAACAGGGCGAACAAAATGTACACCCTGCGAAGAATCTGATCCGAAACCCGGCTGACTACGCGCTGTTTCATGGCTTGGTGGGGGTTACGACAGGAGTCGAAGTGATGTAGCGGAGGGTATCTGCGGGAGGAAGCGTATCGGCAGAAGGCTGGGTATCAGCGGGTGCGATGGTTTCAAAGCGAAGACCGGGCAGGATTTCGACCTTGTCCAGGCGGCTTTGAGGCACAGTCTGGCCTTTGACAAGCTGGTAGGCAGGTTCCGAAGAAAGGCTGAGGCCCAGCGAATCGGCGATCGCCTCGATTTCGGAGTAGCGGGTACCGGCACTCAGGGTAGCTTCCTTGAGCATATAATGCGACTTGAGCGTCTTCACTTCGCGCTTGTATCGCTCAAACTCTTTGACCTGCTGCTCAGCCTGGTAAGAATTCCAGATATACACCATGCCGATCAGCACCAGAAAAGCAGAAAAACGCAGGTATTCGTCCACCTTTCTGGCAGACAGGCCCTTGCCCGCCGCAGCAGCAACTCCTGCAAAGGCTCCGGCTTTCTTTTCTCCGGTGTTCCTGGCCTGGTTAAGCCGGGTCCGGTTGATCATGCGAATGGACATAAACGGCGTCTTGTAAGTGTGGCTATGTCGGTTTACTTCAGTTTTTATCTTCAGGTATTCGGGCCTTTGAGCTTTGCGGCTCTGAGCCGGGCGCTTCGGGCGCGGGGATTCACTTCTATCTCAGCATCGGAAGGCTGAATGGCCTTGCGGGTAATCAGTTCCCAGGGGCTGAGGGGATTTCCGTAGAAATCTTTTTCGAGCACGTCTTCGCGGTTGCCGCTGCGGAGAAAGTGTTTTACCAGGCGATCTTCGAGCGAATGATAGGCGATCACTGACAAAACGCCTCCGGGCTTCAGCAGGCGGGGCGCAGCTTCGAGCAGGGTTTCGAGCGCTTCGAGTTCGTGGTTGACCACGATCCGGAGTGCCTGATAGAGCTGCGCGAGGTACTTGGACTGGCCTCTGGGCGGCAGGCAGGAGCGAACTGCGAGTTCCAGATCGCGGGTCGTGCGTATGGGTGTGTGCTCACGCGCGCGAACCAGTTCCGAAACCACCCGCCGGGCATTGTCAAGCTCGCCGTAGTCGCGAAAAATCCGGATCAGTGTCTCCGGTTCGGCTTCGCGCAGCAGGTCGGCTGCCGTCTCTCCTTCGAGCGGGTTCATCCGCATGTCGAGGGGAGCTTCGAAGCGAAAGCTGAAGCCCCGGTCCGGCGTATCGAACTGGTGGGAAGAAACTCCCAGATCAGCCAGAATGCCGTCGAGCGGAAGGAGATTGTGCTCCCTGAGTGCATGTTCAATGAACTTAAAATCCAGCGGCACGAAGATCAGACGATCATCTGCCGGCAGATTTTGCCGCGCATCAGGGTCACGGTCGAAAGCGACCCCTCTGCCTGCAGGCCCCAGCCGCGAAAGAATCTCCCGCGTGTGCCCACCCCCTCCAAATGTTACATCAGCATATATCCCCTCAGGACGAATACCCAGCAGATCCACAGACTGCCTGAGCAACACAGGTATGTGATAGGCCTCCATCAGTCATCCGTATCATCATTGTCCACTCCCCGCATCACTTCTTCGGCCAGTTGTTCCAGGTCGAGACCCGGATCATTCATCATCTGCTCGTAGCCTGAGAGGTCCCAGATTTCGATTTTATCAATCTGGCCGACGAGCATCACGTCCTTGTCCAGGCCCGCAAACTCCATCAGCCGCCGGGGAAGCAACACACGCCCGCTGGCATCCAGCTCGACACGGGTGGCACCGTTGAGAAACAAGCGCGTAAAGTCGCGGTTGCGCTTCACATACTGGTTTTTGGACTGAATCCGGGCAAGCTCGCGCTCCCATACCGGAATCGGGTACATCACCAGACACTTGTCCAGACCACGGTTCACCACAAAGTCAGCCTGCTGATCCTCAGGCAATTGCTTACGAAGACCCGCAGGCATCAGAAATCTGCCTTTGGCGTCCAGCTTGCAATCATATTCCCCGATCAGTGTGTGCATTCCATCGAATTTATATTTCGATACGTAAAACTACGAAGAAGTTCCCACTTTCTCCCACTTTTCCCCACTTTATTTTTCATTTTTTTTCAAATATTTTTTATAGTGAAGGGTTTTTTAGCATTACCCTACACAAACATAGCGTACTCAGGTATAAAAAGCAAATAAATATAGCTTAATGCTATTTATTTTTGCTTACTGGTGCATAAATGGCTCTTTTCCGGTGGGAGAAAAGTGGGAACTTGTGGAGAAAATTGTCAGAATTTCCCAGCTCCGAGGCGCGAAATGGCAAGCCCGGAGGAAAAATGGCGGGCTTTGTGGGAAAACATTGCCTTAATTAAAGCATTACTTTAAGTAGAATCATCCAAAAAGCTAAATATCAGGTATTTGACAAAAAAATAAGCAAAAAAGCGGGTCCGAAGCAGGATTTATCTCTACCGGAAGGGGTATGGTTATGTATTTCAAATATATGTATTTTTTATCTATTATATTATCCTGAATTTTGCATTAATACGCAACAAGCTTATCAGATATGAAACAGATGTTACACCCGTTTTTTCTCCGCTTCTGGATCGCCCTGGCCTTTGCTCTTCTTCATACATCCGCCTACGCGCAGCGTTTTAAGGTCTATTACGACCATTTGCGCTTCCCTGCGCCGCTGCATTTATCCGCCCGCGAACTGGCACCTTATATGGACGGCCAGGAAATCGCCCTGCTGGGCGAAGTAAAAGAACCGTCACCCAATTTCGCTTCGCAGGCATTCGTGCTGAAACTGAACCTGCTGGGTGCTGAAACCGGACACTTCTCCTATCAGAGTATGTTCAATACCAGCACCAACGGGCTGTATGCAGCAGGTCTGGCTACCGACAACAATGGCAACCTCTATATCGGCGGCGCGGCGATTCAGAATGGAAGCGTGGGCGCAGGCAGCGAACGGGTAATCACCTCTCTCGCCCGCGATGGCCGCCAGCGCTGGTCCCAGATGCAGCCCAACTACGCATTTGAGTCCGTGGCCATAGACGACGATGGCAATCTGCTGGGCATCTCAGGCCCTTATGGCAACAGCCTGCCCAACACGCAGATCATGATCAGCCGCTATGACAGCGAAGGAAACTTCATTCAGGCAGCTACCGTCAGCACCTATACCTCAGACCAGCCGGTAAAAATCATTACCCTGCCCGCAGGACGCGGTTTCCTGGCCCTGGGCAACCTCGATACTGCCGGCCAGACACGGCCATTTGTGATGCAGCTCGACAATGATATGAATCCGGTATGGGCCAATCAATATGAGCTGTTTCGCTCCGGTTTTCAGGCCAGAGACATCGCCTGGAGCAGCAACGGACTGATTGGCGTTACGGGCGATGTGGCTACAGGTTCGGGCAGCAAGCCCTTCCTGCTCATCCTCGATGCGCGGGGCGAAGTGCAGGCCTACCAAAGCTATGAATGGCGGGACATCGGAACCGGACGCGCTACGGCCATTGCGCCTGCGGTGGGTATTTCCGGCGCATTTGACGGCTTCGTGATCGGCGGCGACTATGGCTCAGCCAGCGAGCGCCGCACCTTTATCAGCAGCCACAACCGCAACGGCGACATCAACTGGGCACAGACCTACAGCGTGTTTTCCGCAGCCGAATATACCTACAGCGAAACGGTCAGCGACCTGCTTTACCTTCCTTCTGAGCGTGCATTTATCGCTACGGGCGACTTCACCCGCTTCCGCAACGGAGGCGTAAACCACAGGGCCGTATGGGTAGCACGCGCTGACATTGCCAATGGCGAGACTGCCTCTCAGGGTGAAAGTTGCTCCGAAGAGCTGCGCATGCGTGCACTTGCAGGCATCGTCAGGGCAGCCGACGGCGTTACGCTCGATCCGGGAGGCTCTTCGTTCGGGATCAGCTTTGTCCCCGGCGACCTCTGGTTCGATCCGCTCTATTGCTCATATGACGAGACCCGCCGCGAACAGGGCGAAGAAGAAGGACGGCCCGCTCCCGGCATCCGCATCCCTTCCGAAATGATCGGCCAGACGCTTGAAGCTGAGGTCTTTGACATCAGCGGACGTGTCATCTGGGCAGGCGCATTTGTCGCAGAAAACGAATCGTTCAAAACCCCATCCACCCTCGCAGCCGGTGTGTATGCCATACGGATCATGCAGGACGGAGAGCAGGTAGCCAAAGGGCGTGTAGCCGTGCTGAAATAACAAGCTCCCGAACGGATACAATACGAATAAGCAAATATACCATTAACAGGATAAATGTTAGCTAATTGCAAAAATTAGGTGACATTTATCCTTTGTATTATGAGATATTGAACCTTTCAATTTAAGGTTACTCCTGCATGCTCCGAAGATGCTATCCCCTTCTGGGACTGCTTTTGCTTATCTGTAGCAGCCATAGTGCGCAGGCACAGCCTGAATTCTATGTGCGGCACTATGTGCATGAAACAGGAAACCTTCCCACAGATGTATTCCGGAGCATCGGAACAGACCTTCAGGGTAATATTCTCGCCGGATCTGAAAAAGGGATTACCCAGATCAAGGGCGGGGGTATGAAAACCATGACGGTGGGCAAAAGCGCCGAAGAGGTCCTGGCCATCCACAAAACCCGGAACGGCCGGATGTTTACAGCCACAGATGAAGGTATATATGAGATAGAACACAGCGCAGACAGCCTCATCCTAAGGACAGTGTTCCTATTTCGCGACCCTCCCTTCTCGGATTTTCATCTGCGCTTCCCCCGGAGTTTGTATTATTATGAGCGGGACAGCAGCCTCTGGATATGCGGGGCCTATGGATTGCTTCGCTATACGCGTGGCGAACTGAGTGAATTTCAGCTAAATACGCCTCTCAACTATTCATTTGCACGGGCTTACGTAGCCGAAGACGCATCGGGAGACCTCTATATTTTCGGGCTTGGCGGGAAATGCTGGCGCTATGTGCCGGGGCAAAGCGATCTGGTTCCTGTGCCGGTCAGTTTCCCTTCGGTTCGCACTGCGATCCGGGCCCAAAATGGCGACATCGTTCTGGGCACGTCGGATGGTGTCCTGCGGGTGCACTTTGACAAAAACGGCCAGGCCGAGGTGCGGGAAAGCCACCTGAAAGGCGTTTCGGTGCACGCACTCCATGAAACCCCTGAGGGCTGGATCTGGGTGGGCACCGAATCGAAGGGAGTCTATCTGATTACCGATAAAAGCCACCCCTACCCGCTCATCAAAATCAAAGAACCCGGCGAGCGCGTTATTACGGGCCTCACAACTGACCTGAATGGTAATTTGTGGGTAGCTACGCGCGACCAGGGAATCTTTTTCGTACAAAACCGGCTCTTTTTTCCTCTTTTTCCGGCCCTGGAATGGAAGTTCATCCACAGTATAGCCCATACAACTGCCGGAGAGTCCTATTTCTGCAATGCCAACAGCCTCTTTCATATCCGGAAAGCCGCAGGAAAGGACTGGGAGTTTCAGAAAATCTTCACATTTACAGAGGGATATACCCTTTCGGTGCTTGCTATGGGAGAAGAGGTATGGCTGTTTAAAGATGACGGCGAAGTGATTGTATGTAAGGGTGAAAAGCTGTTGCGTCGTTTTTTCCCTTTTCCCCACAACAGAGGTGCGGTTGGCCTGTACAAGGACCGAAACGGGCAAGTCTGGGGAGGCATTCAGGAATATCCCCTCATTATGCGGATAGATACGGCAGGTAAGCTCTCCCTTTACACAAAAACGGAGGGAGTTGCGGGTTTGGCCTTCGCCTTTTCTGAGGATTCGCAGGGCCGTTTGTATGCCGGACTTTCTGAGTCGGATCAATATATAATCCGCTATGATCCTGAAAGTGACCGCTTTGTGCCTTTTCCGATCGCGCATGATGAGGACCTCACGGGTCGGCGCGGCGTAGTGGATTTTGCTTTCGGTGAAAATGACACCTTATATATAGGAACTGCCAAAGGCGCTTTTGTGGTATCTCAGGGGCGGCTCGGGCGTATGCATTTACCTCAGGCCGAGAACACAGATGAAGTCTATGCCATGGAGCGGTCCAAAGATGGTTCGGTCTGGCTTGGCACCCGCACGGGGCTGCTCAGATACCATAGAGGAACCACCATGAAATATGACCTTGCCCAGGGCCTCAGCTCGCGGGTCACCAGCTACCGGGCACTCTTTTTCGACAAAGACAACCGCCTCTGGATGGGCAGCGCAAACGGGGTTAATCTGATGACTTCCTTTCCCGCCGAGACAGAAGCTCCTCCGCCCCAGCTCGAATCTATTCAGTTGAATGGCAAGACATTAGACATACATGCCGGGCACACTTTTTTCCCTGGCGACCTCCTCAGCTACCTCTTTTCATCACCTGCTTTCCCGCAGGAGCAGGCCGAATACTGGGCCTTTGTCAAAGGGAAAGACAGCACCTGGACCCGGCTGGAAAAAGGCCGCCTTCTGCTGGAGCGCCTGCCTGCGGGTTTCTACGAAATACAGGTGCGCTGCCGGGGAAATACACAGATCTGGAGCCAGACAGTTACCCTCCCGCTGCGCGTATCGCAGTGGTGGTACATGACCTGGTGGGGATCTGGCCTGCTGTTTGCCGGGCTGATATGCAGCATTTTTCTGATGACCCATCTCTACACCTTCAGCCTCCAGCAACAACGGAGCCGCCTGGAGCAGATCATCGAAGAGCGGACCTCCCAACTGCGGGAAGCGACGGTCGCAGAAAAACGCCTCCGCGAAATTGCCGAACATGCCAATATGGCCAAATCGTCTTTTCTGGCCAACATGAGCCACGAAATCCGCACCCCGATGAATGGCGTCATTGGTATCGCGCAGATCCTGGGAGGCACTGCCCTGAATGAGGACCAGCGCCAGCTCCTGACAACCCTCTCCCGAAGCGCCGAAAGCCTGCTCGGTGTCATCAACAACGTACTCGACCTTTCCAAAATCGAGTCGGGAAGTGTGGAAGTCGAGGTCCGCGAGTTTTCGCTTTTTCCCCTGGTTGAAGATGCGCTTAACCTCTTTGGCGCGCAGGCCGCTGAAAAAGAAGTGGCCCTGCTCTATGAAACGGACCCGGATGTGCCGGAAAAGATCATTTCAGATGAAGTGAAAATCCGTCAGATGCTGATCAATCTGATCGGAAATGCCCTGAAATTCACCGAAAAAGGGACAATCATCACCCATATCAGCCGGATAGAGGCCCCTGCACCGGAACAAGGGGAGATTTCCCTTCGTTTTACGGTAAAAGATACAGGCATTGGCATTCCGGAGGACAAACTGGAGTCTATTTTTGAGGCATTTAGCCAGGCAGACGTCTCTACCACCCGCAAATATGGCGGCACGGGCCTCGGACTGGCCATTACCCGGCACCTGGCAGAGCTTCTGGGGGGCGAAGTGGGGGTAAAAAGTGAAATGGGTAAGGGTTCTGCCTTCTCTTTCAGCCTCCGGTGTACTGCGGTGCCCAGCGAAGCGCTCCCCGAAGCAAGGCCGCTCCCCTGGGCAGGCAAGCGCGTATGGCTGCGGGACGCGGAGCCGGAAACAGTTCGCATCCTGGGCAAATGGCTGAGTTACAGGGGAATCGAAGCGGTACTTGTCGGCGATGGACAAGACATTCTCGCGCGTGCGGAGGCGGGGCTGCCCGACCTGCTGATCTCCGACTACCGCCTGCCAGACATGAGCCTCTGCGAGCTGGTGCACATGAAGCTGAATAGCTTCCGTCCGGTGATCCTCACCGCCGACACCCTCGATGCCTGCGAAGGCTCGCGTCCCAACTACCCGCTGCTCCTCAGCAAGCCCTTCCGGCAGCAGCAACTCGACGAATTGCTGGGAATTGCCTTTGAAAACACCGCTCAGGTTGAAAACAGCACCATTTCTGCGCAGGAAAGCGAAAAAACAGAGGAAATATCCGAAGCAACAGCTCCGGACAGGCGTATTTTGGTGGTCGAAGACAATGTCGTGAACCAGCAAGTGGTGCTCCGCATGCTGAAACGCATGGGACATGCGGCAGACCTTGCCGAAAATGGCGCTATGGCCATCGAAAAGGCCCGGCAAAAGCCCTATCAGTTGATCCTGATGGATATGCAGATGCCCGTGATGGATGGAATCGAAGCGACGGGGCACATTCTGGCAGCGCATAGCTCCCCGCCCCCGGCGATTGTAGCCCTGACAGCCAATGCC
>RDXT01000566.1 GCA_004292985.1 Bacteroidota bacterium | reverse complement strand
CTTTCATTTGGGGGAATGATGGCAATGGAAGTCGCAAAACACATGGAGACTGAAAAGGTAATCGTGATTTCCTCTGCCAAAATATATACAGAAATCCCGGTGTACTATCGCCTCGCTGGGAGACTAAGGCTTCATACCCTTTTGCCGATGAGGCTTTTAAAAAGTTCAAATGGAATTACGAACTGGCTTTTCGGTGCACATTCACGGGAAGAAAAACAGCTGTTAAAGCAGATTCTTTTGGACACGGACCCTGTTTTTTTGAAGTGGGCGATTGACAAAATTGTCAGATGGACACATTCCGCGCCGCCCCGGCATACCTTCCATATTCACGGAACAAGCGACCGGATTCTGCCTTTGAAATACGTAGCTTGTGATGTGAAAATACAAAACGGGGGACATCTGATGATCCTGGATAAAGCGGAAGCGCTTACCCACATCCTGCGACAACAGTGCAGCGAAATTTTACTACCTTAAGCTACCTGAGATACAAAAATCTTTCACATAATTTACATCTGTTTATGGAATCTGCTGCTACAAGGCATCTTTCCATCAACAAACAAATACATTTTGCGATGACGAACAAACTTCTGATTTTCCTGCTCCTTGTTTCTCTGTCCTTTCCGCTTTTTGCCGATGAAATCCCGGTAAGCTCTGTCATCCGGGAGGTGGAGGTGTACCGCCAGGGCGCTTCGATTGTGGAGCAAGGCTCTGTAAAAGTGCAAAAAGGAGACAATCTGCTGGTATTTTCCGGCCTGTCTCAGTTTCTGGTGGCCAACAGTGTCACGGTGCGGGGCAAAGGCAACGGCGTGATCCAACTGGTGAAAGACCGCGTGAGCTACCTCAACCGCAGCGTAAAACCTGCCCGCATGAGCGTGATCGAAGACAGCCTCGCGCGCTGGGAACTGGAGCTGCAAATCCTGGCCGATGAGCGTTTTGTGCTGGAAAATGAGCAGGCGCTGATCCTGAAAAACAACCAGCTTTCGAGCAATGAAAAAGGGGTAACGGCCGAAGACCTCCGGCAAATGGCCGATTTTTACCGCAACCGCCTGGCGGTGGTCCGCACCCAGTTGCGCGACATCAGCATCAAAGAAAAAAGAGTACGCCAGCGTACAGAGGCCTATCGCGCTGAATTTCAGCAGATTGCAGCGCAGCGCGACCAGCCTACGCAGGAGGTGATTGTGGCCTTTCAGGCCGAAGTGGCAGGTACGGTCGAACTCGAACTGTCGTATATGGTCAGCAATACCTTCTGGACACCCTATTACGATGTGCGGGTCGAAAAGACCAATGAGCCGCTGAAACTGTTTCTCAAAGCCAATGTGGTCAATAATACCGGCGTGGACTGGAAGCAGGTGAAGGTGCGTCTTTCGACCAATAACAACGCGGCCGGTTCCGAAAGCCCCGCGCTCAGCCCCTGGTATGTGACTGTGTATCAGCCGAGATTCGAAGATATGGGCTACGTTTCGGGCCGGGCCAGCGCCGCTGCACCTGCTATGTCGGCAGACTCGCGTGCCTTTTCAAACACAATGGACGACGTGGAGGAGCAAAAAGAACTCACCACCATGTCCGACTATACCACCACCGAAGAAGGCGAGCTGGGCCTGGAGTTTGTGATCGCCATGCCCTACGACATCCCCGCCGACGGTCAGGAGCATCAGGTGGAAATCCGCACGATGGACGTTCCCGGCGAATACCGCCACTTTGCCGTGCCCAAACTCGACCGCGATGCCTTCCTTGTAGCCTATATCCGCCAGGACCTGCTCCGGGGCAAGGCCAATGTCTATTTTGAAGGCACTTTTGTCGGCGAAACCTTCATTAACACGGACAATCCCCGCGACTCGATGAAGATTTCGCTGGGCCGCGACCCCAAAGTGCAGATCCAACGTGAGCAGATCAGCGATTTTACCAGCGAAAAACAGCTCGGCAGCAATATCCGCAAGGCATATGGCTATGAAATCACCGTGCGCAACAACAAAACCACGCCGGTGAGCCTTTCGCTCGAAGACCAGATCCCGGTTTCGCAGAACAAGGACATCACAGTAGAGCTGCTCGACGCAGGCGGCGGCAGTGTGGATGCCAATACAGGCAAAGTCGTCTGGGCGCTTGACCTTAAACCCGGCGAAACCCGCAAACTTGTGCTGAAGTTCGAAGTAAAATATCCGAAAGATCAACCTGTTTCTGGCTTGTGATTTGCGGGGTTCCCTTCGTAATATCGCTGCATGAACAAAAAACGAATTGAGGAACTGGACTGCCTGCGGGGAATCGCTGCCTTGCTGGTGGTCCTGCTCCATTTTAATATGGACAGTGCCTACATGATGCAACTCGGATTTCGGGTAGGCGCTACGGGGGTGGACCTCTTTTTTATGATCAGCGGCTTCGTAATTCTGATGACGCTCGAAAAAACCCGGGACTGGAAAGACTTTGTGGTGAGCCGTTTTTCGCGGCTATATCCGGCTTTCTGGGCCTGCGCGATCACGACCACGCTCTTTGCAGCGGTCTGGTTTGCCACCGGAGGCCAGCCCTATTTTCAGACGCACCTGTATGCCAGCAATATCTGGATCCAGTTGCTGGGCAACATGACCATGTTTCAGCACTACCTGCGCGTGCAGGAGGTGGACGATGTCTATTGGACCCTGACCGTAGAACTGGTGTTTTATATCTTTATGCTGGGGGTCTTCGTATTCAGGCAGTTAAAGAACATCGAGCTGATCGGCGCACTGCTGCTGGTACCAGTGGCGCTCTATGGTTTTTTGTTAAAGACCATTTTGAATCCATTCACCGCCTGCTGAACTATGTCGCGCCGCTGATCAACCACTGGCCGGTGTTTCTGGCGGGCATTGTGCTGTACAAACTCCGCTTTGACAAGGTCACATGGCAGCGCTATGCCTTGCTGGCGCTCTGTCTGATCATACAGCCGCTGCTCTTTGATGACGGCGGCAAAAGCAAGGTATTCGTGACACAGATGGAGTACAACCTGATGCTGGTGCTCTATTTTGTCATCTTCCTGCTCTATATCCACGACCGTCTGCGCTGGGTGGTAAACCCCGTAACGCTCTATCTGGGCAGCATTTCCTATGTGTTGTACCTCATTCACCAGGTAGTCGGCATCATGATCGTAACGCCCTGGCTGGTCTCTTGGTTCGGCCTGAACTACTGGGTGGCGACCTTCGGCATTGCGCTGCCTTTTATCTTCGTGCTGGCCAGCCTGATCCATTTTTATGTGGAGAAACCTTCGATGGAATGGATTCGGGGGCGGTGGAAGGCGATGCGGGCCTGAGGACCGTAGCCGCTTATCACATAAGCGCATAGATAAGGGCAAGGCCCATACCATCGCGGGATTACGCGCAGTCCTCCGCACAGAGCCGAAATCCCGCAAAACGGTGGGGAAGAAAAATATGGGCGGTCTGTATGCTACAGACGTTACGCCGCTATGCGGCTTTAAGACCGTAGGCGCTTATCACATAAGCGCATAGATAAGGGCAAGGCCCATACCCTCCTCTCAGGCGCGGATGGACGCTGATCATGTTAGCCTTCGGGCCGAAAGGTCACAAAACCAACCCCAGCGGGCCTTTTTGCACCCTTTTCAGGGAAAATATTTCATGTTTTGGATATATATTTGTAGTGTATTTTATCCCTGTTTAGTTCGCCTGACATGCGCAAAAACCATCCTTTGCAGGTTTTTGCCGGATGCCACACGAATGAAATGAGGAAAAGCGCTGTTATTATTTACATTCCTCCAGAAGAACATCCGTATGAAATTTGTTTCCTTTTTTGTTTCTCTTTTTTCGCACAAAGCTTCCCTTACACGTATCCAATCCCTCATAGCTGCCGTGTTTTTACTGTGTTTTCTCTGGGCAGGCAGCACAGAGCTTCAGGCGCAACCGGGTACCCTCGACCTGAGTTTTAATGCTGCCGATGATATTGGGGTCGGCGGAGGAACCAACGGCACTGTATCTGCACAAGCCATTCTGTCAGATGGCAAAATCCTCATCGCGGGGAGCTTCACCACCTGCAACGGTGTGACCCGCAACCGCATTGCCCGGCTGAACAGCGATGGAAGTCTCGACACCAGTTTTGATCCGGGAATAGGGGCCAACGCTTTGATTTACGCACTTGCCGTACAGTCAGACGGCAAAATCGTCATCGGCGGCGGCTTCACGAGCTATAATGGCACCACCCGCAACCGTATCGCAAGGCTGAATGCCGACGGTAGCCTCGATACAGGGTTTTCGCCGGGAACAGCGGCTAATACTTCGGTATATACCCTGGCCATACAGTCAGATGGCAAAATCCTCATCGGGGGACTTTTCACCACTTACGGTGGCATATCGCGTAACCGCATCGCACGAATAAATACCAACGGCACTCTCGACACAGGGTTTACTCCGGGAACAGGTGCTAATGATGATGTGAATAGCATAGCCATACAGTCAGATGGCAAAATCCTGATCGGAGGCAACTTCACGACCTACAACGGCTCCTCGATTAGCCGTATCGCCCGGCTGAACGCCAACGGCAGCCGTGATACCGGGTTTAATCCGGGCGCAGGTGTCAACGGCATTGTCTATGCTTTTGTGGTGCAGGCGGATGGTAAAATCCTCATTGGAGGAGCTTTCACTACCTACAACAGCGTGACCCGCAACCGCATTTCCCGCCTGAATGCTAACGGCAGCCTCGATACCGGGTTTGATCCGGCGGGAGGGGCAAACAGTCTGATCCGTGTCTTTGCTGTACAGTCAGATGGCAAAGTCCTCATCGGAGGCAACCTCACGACCTACGCCGGCACGGCATGTTCCCGTATCGTCCGTATCAATACCGATGGCAGCATGGATGCAGGCTTTTCGACAGGAGCAGGAATAAATGGCGCAGTCACATCCCTGGATGTACAGGCGGATGGTAAAATCATTGTTGGAGGAGGCTTTACAAGCTATGATGGTATAGTCCGCAACCGCATTGCGCGTGCCAATACAGATGGCACAGCCGACGCCGCTTTTTGCCATGAAGCAGGGGCCAACGACATCATCTATGCTATAGCCCTGCAATCAGATGGCAAAATCCTGATCGGCGGAAGCTTCACAACCTATGGTGGCACTGCCTGTAACTATATCACCCGCCTGAATGCCGATGGCAGCCCCGATGCGACCTTCAACTCCGGCGGCACCGGGGCCAACACCCTCGTCAGGTATATAGCCATTCAGCCGGATGGCAAAATCCTCATCGGAGGTATTTTTACGTCCTACAACGGCACATCCCGTAATTATATCGCGCGGCTGAACTCCAACGGGAGCCTCGATACCGGGTTTAATCCGGGAACAGGGGCAAACAGTCACGTCTATTCCCTGGCGATTCAGTCAGATGGCAAAATCCTCATCGGAGGTGACTTCACGTCCTACAACGGCACCGCACGTAATTATATCGCGCGGCTGAATACCGACGGCAGCCTCGATACGGGCTTTAATCCGGGAACAGGGGCCAATTCGTATGTCAATGCCGTTTCTGTGCTGTCAGATGGCAAAATCCTGATCGGTGGAAACTTTACTTCATACAATGGCACTACCCGCTTCCGTATCGCACGGATAAATGCGGACGGCAGCCTCGATACCGGCTTTAATCCGGGGACAGGGTCGAGTGGTTTGGTTAATGCCCTGGCTGTGCAGCCAGATGGTAAGATCCTGGTTACAGGTGTTTTTACTTCATACAATGGTACCAGCCGCAACCGTATCGCACGGGTAAACGCCGACGGCAGCCTCGACACAGGCTTTGATCCGGGGACAGGCACCAACAACCAAATCAGAACCCTTGCGTTGCAGGCAGATAATACCATCCTCATCGGGGGAACTTTCACTACCTACAATGGCACCGCACGTAACTTTATCGCCCGCCTGAATACCGACGGCTCTCTGTACACGGGTTTTGACCCCGGGACAGGGGCCAATAGTTCCATTTTCTTTCTTGCCCTGCAGTCCGATGTCCAGGTACTCATCGGAGGCGATTTTACAGTTTACAACGGCACAGGACGGAGTCGCGTCGCCCGCGTGAACAACGATGATGCAAGTTTTCCCGTTAGCTGGCTGTATGTAGATGCCCTGCAACAAGGCACCACCACGCTGCTGAAATGGGCTACGGCTACCGAACTCCAGAACAAAGGCTTTTTTGTGGAGCGCAGCTCCGATGGGCGGCAGTGGTCAGACATCGGATTTGTGGCAGGTCAGGGCAACAGCCATACCCGCCAGACCTATACCTTCACGGACCTGCGCCCGCTCTCAGGCAGCAGCTACTATCGGCTCCGGCAGGTGGACTATGATGGCCGCTTTGCGCACTCTGTCGTCCGTACCCTGTATTTTGCAGAAGAGCGCGAAGGCATCCGCGTCTATCCCAACCCCCTGCAAGGCACAAGTTTCACCCTCCAGTTGCCTGCCGAACCCGCTCCGGCGGCCTCCTGGCGGCTGTACACCCTCTCCGGCCAGTTCCTCCGCGAAGGCGCTGTCAGCGATCTCTACATGAGTGTCGAAGCGGGCGACCTGAAACCCGGCATCTACCAGCTCCGCGTACAAAACGGACCCCAGCTCTGGCATGAGCGCCTCGTGGTCCAGTAAACCCGGGTGCATTCACCTACACGCCATCAGGGGCCGCAGACCGCTCCTGATGGCGTTTTCTTTTTGAAAACGCCTGTAATTCTTGTACCTTACCTGCCTGACACACCCCCGCGCTTTTTTGTCATGCAGATACTCCAGCAACTCCGTGAAATCCTGGGCCAGGAACTCCGGCACAACCCCGATGTCGAAGCCTACCTCCGCGACCACTACCCGCCCTCCTACTGCGAAGTGATGGATGCGGAGCAGGAGATGGTCCGCTCCTACCACACCCGCACGGCATTTACCGACGCGGAGGGAAACCTCATCGGCCTCAACCTCTACCAGTGCGAACTCACTGACGATCAGGCAGATGACCTCCTCAAGCTGTACCTGCCCCAGCTGCGCAGCCTCAACCTTGCCCGCAACCCGCTCACCCGCTTCACCCTCAGCGACCGGATGCCCGCCCTCCAGGTCGTGGCGATCAACCACAACGAGAAGCTCCGGAGCCTGCACTGCAAAGACGGCCTGTCTCAGCTCTGGCGGCTCGACGCCTCCTTCTGTTCCCTGGGGCAGTTTTGGGTGCCTGCCAGCTTCACGGGCCTGCGCTACCTTAGCCTCGACGGCAACAAAGGGCTCGGCGAGGTTCGCTTCGACGGTCCCTGCCCCCGGCTGGAGATCCTTATGCTGCGTGGTGGTGCCCTCAAAGCCTTCCGCCTCCCTGCGGGATTTGACTCGCTGGTGCATCTGTATCTCAATCAGAATCAGATCGAGACGCTGGAGTTGGAGGGGGAGTTGGGGGAGTTGCGGACGTTGCAACTGAGGGATAATAAGCTGGAATACCTGCCGTTCAGCCTGATCCGGTATAAAAACCTGGAGGGGCTATATGTCGGGGGTAATCCCCTTTCACCTATTCTCAAAGGCATTATCACTAAGAAGGAAGACCAAAGCTCTTTATCGGAGGTATTAAGCTACTTGAGGGAGGCAAACAAAGGAGAACGGCCTAATACGTACGTAAAATTGGTGCTGGTAGGAAATGGCAGGGTAGGAAAAACCTCACTGTATCGAAGACTTAAAGGCGAGTCATTTAATCCCAGTGAGCCTTATACCCACGGTGTGCAGTTGGGTGTCCTGAATAAAAACCACCTGCCAGAAGTAACCACCGAAACGCTTGACCTGCAAGTGTGGGATTTTGGCGGACAGGAAATTTTTTATGCTACGCATCAGTTTTTTCTCAACGACGAAGCCCTCTATGTACTGGCGTGGACGGATGAAGCCAATGTAACAGAAGCGAGAAAAGATGCAGCAAAAGACTTTCCGGAAGAAACCTGGCGCCCGGAGGAATACTGGCTGGAAAACATTCGGCTGCATGCGCCGGATAGCCCCATTGTAATGGTTCAAACGTACAGCGACAAAGGAAGTCTGCCTATCAACGAAGCGGAATATTTCAAGCCACCTTATCGGGCGGAATGCCTGAAATTCAGTGCATCCAGGGATTTTGGGCTTCCAGAACTGAAGGAGACCCTGACCCGCAAGCTCAATGAAGAAGTAAGCTTCTTAGGACAACCTATCGCCGATACCTACCTGGATGCCATCGTAGAGACTGCCAGGTTAGCCGAACAATGCAAACAAGCCGGAGAAAAACCAGTCCTCCCTTGGAGTGACTTTATATCATTGTGTATCAGGATTAAATTGGAACCAGGAGAGGAAAACGCCCGAAACCTTTGCCGTTACCTGCGCCGTGCGGGGGCGGTTGTTTATTTTGGTGATGATACACGCTTCCCCCACCTGAAAGACCTAGTGTACATAGATCCTGACTGGCTGACCAAACAGGTGTACCGCCTGATCCGGCCGGAATTGCGGAATCAGGATCCGAAAGGCAGGATCACCTTAGCCTATCTCAGCCAGGCCTTGCCGGATTATAACAAGGAGGAGCGCGACCAACTTCTCGAACTGCTCACCGGATTCGAACTCATTTTTGAAGAAAAAGGCAAACCCGGCCGTTTTATTGCGCCTCAGTACTTGCCCGAAGAGCTTTCAGAAGATGCGCAAACGCTACTGGACGCCCAAAAGGAGCGCTTGTATTCCGGATTCTGGTACCGATTTACAGGCTATATGCCCGACAATGTGACCGTAAATTTCCTTAGCAAATATGGCCCCTATTCCCGCGAACTTTTTTGGCGACATGGTATTTCCTTTCAAAACAATCATGGGATAGAAGCCATCGTGCGTTTTGATCCGGCAAATCGGAACTGTCAGGTACAGACTAACGAAAGCATTGAAGGCAAGGCACTTCAACGGGAGATTTTCGAGGCATTTAAAGAGCTGAGCCGAAATGCAAAGGCAGAATTATCTTTAGATGGGACGTGGTTTGTACCTTTAGAGAGCCTAACGGAAGCAAGCTCGATGGGCAATGCCAACGTATCGGCTTTTGACGCAGCGAGAAACAAGCGGCC
>RDXT01000416.1 GCA_004292985.1 Bacteroidota bacterium | reverse complement strand
AGGCCGACAGACCACCGATAAATACCAGCAGCGCCAGTGCCTGCTTGCCATACAGCAGGGGCAGACCCAGCACATAGGTATCCGCATCTACTCCCGACGCGTGAAAGTGCAGGTGCCCGGCAAAGGCCACGGGAAGCACGAAGAGGTTGATAATCAGCAGATAGAGCGGAAAAAGCCAGGTCGCTTTGTCCACATGGCCGGGGTCAGTATTTTCGACAACCGCCATGTGAAACTGCCTCGGAAGAAACAGAACCGCAAACATCGAAATTACCATCAGCCAGCACCAGTCCCAGGGGTTTACTGACTGCTTCCAGTCCATCAGCCGGGCCAGATGTTCATTTGCACGGGCATTTGCAAAAAGATCGCCCACCCCATGATATACTTCGTAGGTAACAAAAAGACCCACAGCCACAAATGCCAGCAGTTTCACCAGCGACTCGAAAGCCACCGCAGCTACCAGACCTTCATGGCGGTCGTTGGCGTCGAGGTGCCGGGTACCAAAAAAGATGGTGAAAACCGCCAGCACTACTGCAACATAAAAAGCGGTATCCTGGTAAAAATAGCTCCCCTGCACCTGGCCGGATATACTGTTTCCCTGGCTCAGAATGTCGTAACTAAACGAAATGGCCTTTAGCTGAAGCGAAATATAGGGAATAATGCCCACCACAGCCATCGAGGTTACCAGCCCACCCAGAAAGGCGCTTTTCCCGTAGCGGGCCGAGATAAAATCAGCAATCGAGCTGATGCGCTGGTGCCGGCAAATGAGGATCAGCTTGCGGAGCACCACAAACCACAGCGGCGCAGCCAGCGAAGGCCCCAGATAAATCGCCAGAAAATTTAACCCGTCGGCTGAAGCCTTGCCCACACTGCCATAAAAGGTCCATGCCGTGCAATACACTGCCAGCGACAAGGCATATACATAGGGATTCCGGACCAGACTCCGCCCCGAATGCGACATACGCTCCGCCATCCATGCCACCCCAAACAAAAGGGCCAGATAAGCCGCACCCACCAGCAATATGATCCAGGCGCTCATGTAATCTCCTGATTAAGAGTCATTTCCAGGTCGCTTTCGTTCGACGATGATCATCGTTAATATGATCAGCAGCAGCCATAGCACAAAAACCCCGGCATAAAATGCCGGAATTTCTCCCCACGAGCCTTGCCCGATCAACCCCAGCAGCGGGTAATTAAACAAAGCCAGAAACAGCAGAAAGAGTCCTGCCAGCTTGGGAGCGCGGTTATTTCGCCACATCTCGATGTCGGTTAATATAAGGAGACTTGTTGCATAAAACCAACAGACAAGCCCTCGCGGGCCTGCCTGAAAAACGCCTGCATGATTCGTTCGGGCCTGAAAAATGGGCTGCCACACCTTTGCGGCAGCCCCAGGCACTGATCAGAGGTAAATGTGTGTCTGTAAGATCAGCTCTCCGCGGCGGCCATTGTTGACACGGCTGCCCCCTGCATCCTGGGTGATTACCGGGCGGGAGGACCACTGGAGGGTGATTTTGGCGTTATGGCCGTCGAGGAAAAAGTTCGCACCCACATCGTAGAAATGCGCTGTTTCGCTCAGATAGGCCAGGTCTTTCATTGTATAGGAGGCAAAAGGCTGGATTTTCACCTTTTTGCTGATACTTGTCGGGAGCAAAAGTCCCGCCTGCGTATAGACGATGTTTCCGGTGCCCAGCAGTGGACGGGCATTGCCAGCGCCATCTATCGAGCGGGTGCCTTCGTAGGTGGACGCGAAAGAAGAACCTACATTCATAATGCCCACCGAGCGATAGTAGGAAGGACCAAAGTCCATGTTGTAATAGGCAGCGTAGGCCGTCACAGCCATGCCCTTTTCTTTTTTACCCACGGGCATATCGAGAAATGCATCTATGGCCCAGATGGTTTCGTCATGGCGGTCGTAGGTACCGGCTGCATTTTTGGTAACGGTAGCATCCGGGTGCTGGTAAAGGCCCGCGCCGATGTTAAATACCTTTTTGGTCCCTACATAAGAGCCTACATAAAAGGGCAGCAGGTTGGACTCCTGGTCCAGAAACTGCCAGTTGGCATAGCCGCCAAACGCGAGGTTGTCAGTCGGACCATGAAAGGCACGGGTGGTAGTAGCGCTGGTCAACTGATTGACACTGAAGGGTTTATTTATATGCAAACGGTAGTCGAGTTTGCCGAGTTTACCCTTGGCATAGACCCCGAACTGGCGGGCAAACTGGTCGGTGAGTTCAATATTAAACCAGTTGAAAATGGGTGCATCCACCATCAGGAAATTGAGGGTACTGGCACTCGACAGGCGGGAAACGGCATACCAGTAGTGCAGGCCAAAACCGAGCGAGAGGTTGGCCTTTTTGCCTTTTGCGACCAGAAACTCATTCCAGAAGTCGTGGAAAAAGAGCTGCGGTTTTTTGGCAGAAGCGCCATTGGCAGAAGCGCCGCTGAGCGAACCGGTTACCGCCCCTGTGCTGTC
>RDXT01001046.1 GCA_004292985.1 Bacteroidota bacterium | reverse complement strand
CTCCTGGCTCAGGCTTTCGAGCAGGGCTGTGCGCGTGGACCCCGCAAGAAAGGCCAGCCCCCCATAAGACAGGGCCAGCAAGGGTAAAATCAGGGTTAAGGGCTCTTCCGGCCTCACCGGAATCCCAATGCGGTAGCCTCCTACCAGCAGCAGCGTCGCCAGCCAGATGGAAGGCACAGACTCCAGTCCCAGCAGCGTGCCGGTAATGAGGCGGTCGGGCATTTTGTTTGCATAGCGTGCCGAAAGCAGCCCCAGCCCCAGCCCGCACACCGATGCCAGCAGCGCCGCAGAGAGCGAGAGACCCAGCGTATTCCAGATAGCGTTTCCGATCCATTTCCTGATATCGCCCTTTCCTTGTTGCGAACTGCCCAGGGACCCCTCGACAAAAAGGCGGTACAGCCACTGGTGGTAGCGGTTTTGAAGGCCATGTATGTGAAGCGCGGGCAGATAGCTTTTCCAGGGCTGTGGATTTTCGCGGCTCTGTACACAGAGGGGAAGCAGGGCGCGCAGGGATGTGTCGTTCCGGGCATAGGTTTCGAGGCTGTCAAGTTTCGCAGAAGCCTCGCTCAAGGTGCCGGCACGGGCAATAGGCTGGATTTTTTCTTTGCAGTATCCCCGTGTAAAGTTGTGTAATTCCAGCGAAGAGACCTTCGTATAGAGCTGATTTACAGACACATGCCAATCCTGCACAGACTCCCAGCGGCCATAGGTACGTGCCAGGCGCAGCAACGCGAGCCCGACGTTGGGGTCGCTGATCTTATAGAGCGTGTCTGCCTCGGCCTGTGTGCCCACAGAAACATAAAAAAGGGGCAACCCCGACCCGAATAGCTTCGCTTCATTCTCCATACAGATTCGGTAGGCTTCGGTCTGGCCCTCTTCGAGGTAGTGCAGGCATTGGGCATCGCGGGAATCAATAGGAGCTATGTCGCTGATCCAGAACAAGATCAGCGTGAGAGCGAAGAGTGTGGGGACAAATACCAGCAGACGCCTGAGCAGGTAGGTGCGCATGTATCCTGATTTTCAGGAA
>RDXT01000415.1 GCA_004292985.1 Bacteroidota bacterium | reverse complement strand
GTTGCAGAGCAGGGCAGGCGCGCAGGCGCGGAAGGCAAAAACCGGATCTTCGACCACCGTTCCTCCCTCGCGGATGGCCCGGAAAAAGTTGGCAAAGTGATCATAATGAGCGCCTTTGTAGCCGTCTTCGGCTTTATAGACCGTTTCGCGGGGTGGCAGAATCCGCTTGCGCACTTCCGGCGAAGGGCCGCTGGCATTGGCCTGGGCCTGCGCCTTGAGGAAGGCATCATCCGACTGCGGATCATCATTCAGCCGCACCACCACCTCTTCCCATTTCACATCCATCGAACCTTTGCTGCCCACGAGGCGGAGATAGGTTGTGCCGCTGGTACCGTCCACAAAATTGCAGCGCAGCGAAAGGTCAAATCCGGGGTGCTGGGCCGTTTTGGGATAATCAAACATACCAATCAGCACATCCGGCACGTCGCGGCCATCATTCCAGTAGCGCAGGCCGCCCATCGCAGCGATTTTGGTCGGGCCATTGGACTGGGTAATAAAATGCAGGCTCGAAAACAGGTGTACGAAGAGGTCGCCCGACATGCCCGTGCCATAGTCGAGGTAGTTGCGCCAGCGGAAAAAGCGCAGCGGGTCGAAGTTGTGTTTTTTCTCGATCTCGTAGCGCGCCCAGTCCACCGTTTCGGCAGAGGCATCGGCGGGGATTTTGTACTGCCAGGCACCTTCGGGAGAATGGCGCGCCCAGAAGCCTTCGGCATAATTGAGTTCGCCGATCGCGCCTGCTGCCAGCAACTCGCGGGCTTTCTCGTTGCCAAGGGAGCTTAGGCCCTGGCTGCCTACGACAAATACCTTGCCCGATTTTTTCCAGGCATCTATCAGTTTTTGTCCCTGCGCCACCGACTGCACCATCGGTTTTTCGCAATAGACATGCTTTCCGGCCTGAAGCGCTGCCACACTGATGGGCATGTGCCAGTGGTCGGGCGTAGCGATGATCACTGCATCTACGTCCGGGCGTTTGAGCAGCTCATTGTAGTCGTTGGTGGCAAAAATACTGCTGCCCCAGCGGGTTTTGGCGGCTTCGATGCGGCCTTTGTAGAGGTCGCAGACCGCTGTAATCTGCACACCTGCATGCTGGAGGGCCGTTTTCATGTCTTCGGTACCCATGCCGCCCGCGCCGATGAGTCCCATGCGGATCGGCTGATCGCCCATCGGCGTAAAGCTCCGGCTGAGATGCTCCAGGTTCAGGGGCGTCGTTTCGGCCATCGCCGCCTGCCCCGTAACGAGGGCGGCACTGGCGAGACCCAGTTTTTGTATGAATAAGCGCCTGTTCTCTTTTTTCATAGGGGAGAAGTAGGAAAAGTCGGGTAAAGCGTATGAATAGTTCGCAGATGCAACCTATCAACAAAAGCGGATATTCGCAAGTTGGGAAGAGAGGGGAAGAGGAGACGACTGCCTGTGGAGCTGCGCGGGGGTGTTTGGGCTTATGTGATAAGCCGCTACGGGACCGCTGCCGCTACTCATGGGTCTTCGACCTGAAGTATTCTTATCCGAATGTACTCTATTCAGTGATAGCGGCGTAGTCGGCAGTGGCCTTGTCTGAATCCCCTTGCCTGCCCCTCAAAAAAACGCTATCTTTACTCCGTGAAAAGTACCCTCACCCATATCGCCAACCCGATTTACGATGTGGTCTTCCGCTACATGATGGAAGACAACCGCGTGGCACGGCTTTTTTTGTCGGCTGTACTGGGCGAAGAGGTCGAAGAACTGCTATTTAGCCCCACGGAGTACACCCGCAAACTTGGCGGCGAGGCAGGAATCACCGTCACCCGGATGGACTTCAACGCCCGCATCCGCCAGGCCGACGGAAACAGCCGCGTGGTGCTGGTCGAGCTGCAAAAGGCTAAGTATCATCATCAATTAATGCGTTTCCGCAGCTACCTCGGCAAGCAGTATCAGAATCCACAGAACATAGGTCCCGGCGGATCACCACTGCCGATTTACCCGATTTACATCCTGGCTGAGTCGTTTACGGTAGAAGAAATTCCGGTGATCCGCGTGAGCCGGGGCTACACGGATGCAGCGACGCAGGCCCCCTTGACCGAGAAACACCCCTTCATCGAGGCGCTGACCCACGATGCAACGGTGATTCAGGCCAAGCACCTTAAAGGCCGCCGCCGGACGGTGCTTGAAAAGTTTCTCAGCATCTTTGACCAGTCGGCGCAGAGCGACACGAGGGGCCATATCCTCGCCCTGTCGGAAGAGGACTACCCCGAAGCCTACCGCCCGGTGATCCGGCGGCTGCACAAGGCCCTCCAGAATCCCAACATTGAGGAGGAAATGGACCTCGAAGACGAGCTGCTGAACGAGTTTCACAAAAAAGACGAGCTGCTGGCTGCTGCACTTCAGCAAGCCGAGGAGCGCAGCGCCAAACATGACATGATCCGCCGCCTGCATGCGATGGGGATGAGCCTTACACAGATCGCAAGTGTGGCCGGGATGGATGAAGCGGATGTGGATGCGCTGTTGGGGGCGGCAGAAGGTTGATTGAACGGTCCCGGAGCCGGGGAATTATAAACTGTTAATCCTCGCCCAGGTCATTCCATTCTCATCCGTTGTGAGGGAAACCTTCATTTCATTTTCCAATTCTTCCAATACTGATATAAGATACCTGCGATAAGGTGTAAATGCGGTCATACTGAGCCTTCGAATAAGCTGATACCAACTAACTGGCTCGCCTCTTTCCACCAGTAAGCTTAGAATATAGGCTTTAAACTCTTTTACCGATAATGCATCTCGCTGGAAATACGGTCCAGAATAACCCCCTCATCTGTCGTCCAGTAAGCACTGATCGCAAAAGAATCAACCGCAAACAGATAAGACGAATATTTGATGGTGTTTGATATATCGAAGCCCCGGTTTACATAGGTGTTGCCCTTAATGAGAGAATTACGTTCGACATCAATCAGGTAGGGTTTCAGAACCGTGCTGTCACCTGAAAACGTACGAACTTCCGACTGATATCCGGGGCTTAAGCTGATATATTGTTCATATACCAATAGCAATTTATCTGTTCGAGGGCGTTTCTCCCGATCGCGAAGCGTCACGATAATCTCCAGCGAGTCTATGGCGGTCCAGCCTGCTTTTAATTCTCCGCTGTGAAACCGGGCTTTTTTCTCAGGTAAAATGGTGGTATCACCATAGTAGTTGATCTCAATAGACTTGAAGACGTCTTCCTGCCCATGGTGCCGGTCTTTTTCCTGTGGATAGCTCGTGCAAAACAGAAGTGTCAGTGAGAGGGGAAGAAGTAATAGGTAATTCATAGAATGGATGATAGGTTGATTCTCATATGCTCCAAAACAGGTCTTCTAAAAAGCTTGCAACTGGCCGCCAGCAGGGCGGCGGCGAGGTGAGACCGTTCACTAAACTGTGTCAGGGAAAAAGTTCATATCTTTTAACCTTGATGCAAGTATATGGAAAAGACGGAGAAATTTGATTTTGCAACATTC
>RDXT01000414.1 GCA_004292985.1 Bacteroidota bacterium | reverse complement strand
ATCCGGATCCACGGCCACGAAAATATCTCTCAGCCGGATCCGCACCTTGCGGATGCTCTCTTTGTACACGACGATCTGCGGGATCACGACCAGATCTTCGTCCTGAGCACTCGCGATACCGCTTTGCAGAAAAAGACCCGTATTTAAGTCCCGGACATTCCAGTAGATGTTGTTCTGACCCGCTGCCGGCCGAAAATACTGCGGCTTGCGGATGGCCATATCGGCTACCAATTGATCATAAGGCGAGTTGTCGTGCGGAAATACGGCATCAGAGGTCAGCCAGGCCGTTACCTCCCAGTACATGCCGCTGTCTATGGCATCATCCAGCCCCCAGTTGTGCCAGCCGCCCCAGGTGCCCCAGTTGTCGCCATCGCCGTTGTTTGTGCCAAAGGTACCCACACCGGGATCGTTGTTGAGCGAATCGAGGCGGTGGTTAAAGAAAGCGGGATACGACTGATTGCTGCTGAAGCCTTCCTGATAGGCAAGGGTGCCGCGGTAGGTACGCAGCGCAGGCAAACGGTCCTCGATCCAATAAACATTCAGGCTGTCATATACATGAAAACGCTCGTCCCAACTGATCTGGGTACCCAGTCCCAGGCTGTCGGCTTTGCGGTACTGCGCCACGAGGTCGGCCCCCCAGTGCATGCGGTCGTTGGGGTCATTTTTCCCGGCCCAGGTGCGGAAGAGGGGGAAGTCGCGCGAGGGGGAGGTGCGGGTCGTGAGGTCAAATACTTCATTGATGCGGACGATGTCGCCAGGGCCGCGCCGGAGGTTAGTGGGCAGGTTTTCGGCGATGGAGCCTACGATCCGTTCGCTGGTTTCATCTACGCCGGACCGGTAGCCATTGTTAAAAGCGCAGACCGTCGAGAATTTTTCCGGATAGGCCTTGCCCAGGGCTGAGGCTCCGGCAGACCCCATGCTGTACCCTTGCAGGGCAATATGGGCCGGGTCTATGTGATACTGTGCAGTCAGCCAGTCATTGATCCAGAGGATCCGGCGCTGGGTGTAGTTGATCACGGTATCGCCCGGCCCGGCATCAAAACCCGGATTAAAGGGATTGTACGCTGCTGCCCATCCAAACCAGAGACTGCGACCAGCGGTAAATACCGTGTCTCCGTCCTTGATGGTTTTGACAGCAAAATCGTCATTGTGCGAAACCGAAATACCCTTCAGCGGCTCGATCCCAAATACCTCAAAGTCATTGGCCAGAAACTGGCTGGCGACCATCCCGCCCCCGTGAAACCAGTGGGTCATCGGCACTTTTTTGCCACCTGTGGTATCCATTCCCAGCGCTTCGCTCACGATAAACATCGAAGGCATGCCGTTTTTAAAGGCATTGGCCATCACCGGGAAATCAGGCCGCCCCGCCTCCGGGTCCTGCCGCCCCATCGCCCACAGGCTGTACCACTTGGTTTTGTGGCCGCTGGGCAAGGTCTGGGTGAGCTGCAGATGGCAGCTAACGGGTTCATTTACAGGATCATAGGTGTAAGACACGGCATTTGCAGTGATATTTACCCCTGCATTTACGGCGGTATTCCCCCACTCCACCACCGCATAATAAGCTGATCCTGAATTGGTTGGGGTCTCTACAAATAGCCCTTCGCCAGGCCCCAGGGTATAGGTCGTGCCGTCAGGTCTGGGAATTTTGTAGGTGAAACCTGGGCTTTGTGTCTGCTCGATATAGGTACCCGGCAGGTACTCATACTGATACAGCCGCCCGATGACATTGGCCTGGCTTACATTGGTAAATGTGGTGTTCTTTTTATACACGGCAAAGGTCTCCGGAAAAGGCAGTCCGGTTTGCCAGACAATCCAGACCTGTCCCTGGGCATACCAGGCGCGGACATTGGTCTGGGCAGAGAGGATATGGCAAGAAGCCATCGCCACAAAAAGTAGCCATTTTTTCATATGAAACAGGTAGTATAGATGGAAGCGGGAAAAAGGAAGGTACAATATGGGAAATTGTACGGAAAGTCAAAAGGACTCCGCAGCCTCTCCTAAGCCACCCATCCCCCTTCACTTATGCCTGAACCAGCAATCCTCCCTCTCCACCTCATACCTCTTAAAAACCGTATTGACGGGCGGCCCATGCAGCAGGCGATCGGCAAAGCGGGTGCGAAGCAGGTAGTTAAAGGCCCCCATGTCGCCGGTGTAGGCGGTCTGGTTGTTGTGGTTGTATGCTTCGTGGAGGTGGGCTAAGGTTTCCATCAGTTCCTGCATCACCTGGATATCGCCGCCGATAATTCCGCAGTTGAGGAGGGGCGCTGCGGCAAAGTCTGCCTCATAGCGGGCGTAATCGCCGATGTTCTGCCGCAGGTGGGTAGCATGGGCGCGCATCCATTCGTTGTCGAGGCAAACAGGCTCATCACCGCAAAACAGCGTACCGGGATTCGCCCTGAAAAGCGGCTGGACAAAGGGATTGTTGACGGCCACCACATCCGAAACGTCGGTTACAAACAGGCTTTCGATCTCCTGGG
>RDXT01000413.1 GCA_004292985.1 Bacteroidota bacterium | reverse complement strand
CGTTGTTCTCTTTGTAGGTTGAGATCTGATCCTCACCGGACATCAATAGGCGAACCGCGCTCGCCACGTCGGAAACGCGAACGCCCAGATCCGAAGCCAACGGGCGGTCGATGATGACCTGCAATTCTGGGCTGTTCAGGTTGAGGTTGGCCTTCACGTCCGCAAGCCGGGGATCCGCGATCATTTTCATGCTCGCCTCTTTGGAAAGATCGACCATCTTGCGGATGTCGGCACCAAGCAACTGCGCCTTTACCTGCCGGACACCGCCACCAACAACTACACCCAATATATTGTGGGGCTTGACTATCGCCTTGCGCGGCGTAAAAAAATGTAAGTTTGCAGCTTCATCCGAAACTGCTCTCTATGTCTTCCTCCCGGATCAAAATCGGCCTGCTGGGTGCGGGTCATCTCGGCAAAATACATCTGCAACAGCTACTTGAACTCCCTGAATATGAGGTAGTTGGATTTATGGACAACTCGGAAGAGGTGCGCAAAAAGGTCTCTGCAGCCTTTGGGGTGCCTGCATGGGAAAATGCCTCGGAGCTGATGGCCGCCTGCGATGCCGTGGACCTGGTGATGCCTACTTCTTTTCATTATGCGTATGCGAAAGAGGCGATCCTGGCGGGAAAACATGTGTTTATCGAAAAACCGGTTACGGTTACTGCTGAAGAAGCGCAGGACCTGCTGCAACTGGCTCAGCATCAAGCCAATATAAAGATACAGGTGGGCCATGTGGAGCGATATAACCCGGCTTTTCTCTCGCTGAAGGGGCGCACCCTGGCTCCTTTGTTTATCGAAGGACACCGTCTGGCGCTCTACAATCCGCGCGGAACGGATGTCTCGGTGGTGCTGGACCTGATGATCCACGACCTGGACCTGATCCTGAGCCTGGTCAAAAGTCCTGTGCGGAGCGTGCATGCCTCGGGGGTTCCGGTGGTGAGCGACACGCCTGACATCGCCAATGCCCGCATCGAGTTTGAGAATGGCTGTGTCGCCAACCTGACGGCCAGCCGCATTTCGATCAAAAACATGCGCCGCCTCCGGCTTTTTCAGCGCAATGCCTATGTGGCGCTCGATTTTTTGACCCGTCAGGCGGAGATTCTGCGTCTCAGCGATACACCCGCAGAGGGAGGTATGCAGTTTCCGGTGTCCACCGGAGACGAAACCCGTTTTCTGGTTATGGAGCGACCTGGCGCTCCGGAGGTGAATGCGATCCGTCTGGAACTTGAGGATTTTGCTGCTGCGATCCGGGGTGAAAAGGAGGTGAGTGTGTCGCTTTCGGATGGGGCTGAGGCGCTTGCGCTGGCCTGGCGGATTATTGGGGAGATGGAAAAGGGTATCGCGCGGCTGTGATGTGTGCGGTGAATACGCAGACAGGATTAACGGGATTTCTCTGTGTTTCATTCACCCCTATTTGCCACAGTCAGGGCTTTCTCTTAACTTGGGCAGGCAAGAACGAATATGATGAAAATCCGCATTGTGAGAGGGGCACTGGTCCTGATACTTGCCCTCGCTGCCTGCGAAAGCAAAACCCCGACTGCCCAAACCCCCGAAGACCGGGAAAAGGAGCGCAAAAAGCTGATAGAAAGCCTCGAAAAGCAACTGAAGCCTTTTGAAGGTGCCTATGTGCTCGATTCCAATGATTTTGCCGACACGCTAAGTTTTCGCTACGAAGAAGGCTTTCTGATCGGAAGGCCTGCGGGCAAGACCGAGATGGCCCTGGCCCAGGAGGCACCGATGAGTTTCCGGAGTGCCAATGGCGCTCAGGTCGTTTTTGACGCTGACGATTCTCAGAAACGCATCGCCGGTCTGACGTTCTATTTCGGAGTCTATGCCATTAAAGGCAAAAAAATTCGCTAATCTCCTCGCTTTCATCTGCTTATGTTTCCTACCGCTACCTATACCGCCCGCCGCGGGCAGCTCTGCAAAGACCTGGGCCAGGGCCTGATCTTCTTTCCCGGAAATTCGGAAAGTCCTGTCAACTACGCCGGGAACGTGTATCCCTTCCGGCAGGACAGCAATTTTCTCTATTTTATCGGCATAGACCAGCCGGGGCTGGCCGCCACCCTCGATGCCGCCACAGGCGAAGCGGTGCTGTATGGCAACGAACTGAGCCTCGAAGACATCGTCTGGACAGGTCCGCTGCCTACCCTTAAAGAACTGGCAGAACGCGTGGGCATCACTAAGGTGCGTCCGATGAGCGAGTTGGGGGAAGCGCTTTCCGGCCTGACACCCCATTTTACCCCGCCCTATCGCTTTGACACGAAAATATGGCTCTCCGAATTGCTTTGGATTCCTGTACGTGAGGTGAAAAACCATGTTTCGGAGGCGCTGATACATGCCATTATCCGGCAGCGCGCATATAAATCAGCAGAAGAAATCGCCCAGATCGAAACGGCGGTGAACATCTCCCGGCGTATGCACCTGGCTGCGATGACCCACGCACGGGCAGGCATGACCGAAGCGGAACTGATGGCC
>RDXT01000565.1 GCA_004292985.1 Bacteroidota bacterium | reverse complement strand
CCAAAACCACGTATATTCGTCCGCGTAATCCCTGCCCGATGAAAAAAAGCGTTTTCCTGTTTCTGATGTGCAGCCTCCTGCTGGCCCCGCTGGCTACCCAGGCGCAGACCCTCTCCGCGCAGGCGCGCATCAGCCTGCTCACCATCGCACCCGGCGAAGAACTCTATTCCGGCTTCGGCCATACCGGAATCCGGGTCATGGACCCCGTAAACCGCTTCGATCGGGTCTATAACTATGGTACCTTCGATTTTCAGCCTCCTATCTGGAAATTTTACCTCAATTTCCTCAAAGGCCACCTGATCTACCGCATGGATACGGAGAGCTTCCGGGAGTTTGACTACGTATATCATTACTACAAACGCACCTATACCGAGCAGGTGCTGAACCTCGATTCAGCTCAGAAACAGCACCTGTTTCAAGCGATGGAGATCAATAAACTCCCAGAAAACCGACAGTACCCCTACGATTTCTTTTTCGATAACTGTGCGACCCGACCCAGAGACCTCTTCAGCAAAATCCTGGGCGACAGCCTGAAACTCCACACACCGGAAGCAAGCAGCGGACTTAGCTTCCGCGATATGCTGGGGATTTACCTTGTCAACAAACCCTGGGAGGATTTTGGCATAGACCTGATCCTGGGCGCGGGCGTGGATAAAACGACGACCTACAGCCAGCAGATGTTTCTGCCCGATTTTCTGGCTTCGGAGCTGGCGAAGGCAGAAATTATCCGCAACGGAAAGCCGGAGCCTTTTACCCTGCCGCAGCAGGTGCTCTACGAAGGCGAACCTGCGAGCTCCGCACCTGCCTGGTACCTCACACCTGCGTTTGTGTTCAGCCTCCTGCTGGGCCTTACGGGCCTGCTTACCTGGCGCGATCTGCGCCGCCGCCGCAGAAGCCGGGGCCTCGACTTCACGATTTTCCTGATCTCCGGCCTCGCGGGGCTGATCATTTTCCTGCTCTGGTTTGCCACCGAGCACAAGCCCACCGCCTGGAACCTGAATGCCGCCTGGCTGCTGCCTTCGCACCTGTATGTGGCCTTTCTGCTGCTGCGAAAAGCACCCCCGGCATGGGCAAAAACCTACCTGATGGCTGCCGCCGCGATTGTTATCTTATTGATAGTCAACTGGTTTTGGTTGCCACAGGAGCTACATGCCGCTTTTTTACCCTGGATGGGTATTCTGTTGCTGCGCATGGGGGTGATGCTGTGGGGGCCACTGAAAATAGCCTGACAAACGGAGTTACCAGCCCAGCAGTTCCTCTAATACCGCCCGCACTTTTTCTTCATTGGGCAACATGGCTGCTTCCAGGGCTGCATTGAGCGGTATGGCCGGAACCGTCTCCGCGCCCAGCATGTGCACCGGGGCATCGAGCTGGGTGAAGCAGGCAGTGGAAATACGTCCTGCCAGCGCCTGCATAAACGAGTTGTTCAGCACCTCTTCCGTCAGGCAAAATACCTTGCCATGCCTTGCCACGGACTTCGAGACGGCCTGCCAGTCGAGCGGTTCGAGTGTGCGGAGGTCTAATATCTCCACCTGACCCGGAAAATGGCGGCTGGCATTTCGCGCCCAGTGCACGCCCATGCCATAGGCAATGACAACGCAGGTGTCGCCCTGGCGCAGTTTTTCGGGGGTGGCCTCCTGATAGATACGGGCTTTCCCCAGCGGAATGACGTAGTCATCTGCCGGTTCGGGCGTTTTGGCCTCCTTGCTGCCGGGCACCTTGCTCCAGTACAGGCCCTTGTGCTCAAACATCACCACCGGATTCGGATCGAGAAATGCCGCCCGCATAAGACCCTTCATATCTGCCGCATTGGAGGGATAAACCACCTTTACGCCCCTGATATTCAGCACCGCCGACTCGATGCTCGACGAGTGAAAAGGCCCTCCGCTGCCGTAGGCACCTGTTGGTACGCGGATCAGCGCCTGCACAGGCCATTTGCCCCGGGACAGATAATAAGACCGGCTCAGTTCGGCAAAAAGCTGGTTTAAACCCGGCCACATATAGTCCGCAAACTGGATTTCGACGATGGGTTTGCAGCCTGCTGCCGACATTCCTGCCGTGCTGCCAATGATATAGGCCTCCTGAATGGGCGTATTAAACACCCGCCGGGAGCCGTATTTCTGTGCGAGGAGCGCCGTTTCGCGAAATACCCCGCCCAAAGTTCCCCCCACATCCTGCCCATAAACCAGCGCCTCCGGAAATTCTGCCAGAATCTGATCTATGGCATGCAGGCCCGCGTCCACCATCACCACTTCGGCTGCGCCTTCGGGCTGTCGTTCGCCCTGCTCTTCCGTAACAGCAGCGGGCGCATAGATATAGTCAAACAGACTGGCCGGATCGGGGTCTTCGGCTGCGTAGGCCCGCTCCAGGTCTGCTTCCGTCTGGGTGAAGGCGTTTTTCCGGACCGTTTCTGCCTCTTCAGCAGAAATACCCACCTCCATAAGCGACTGAAACAAGCGGGGCAGCGGATCGTAGCTTCGGTGGCTTTCGATATCGTCGCGGTACCACTCCCGCCGTACACCGGAGGTATGGTGCGCCAGCAAGGGAACCTTCACATGCAGCAAAAAAGGCCTCCGTTCCGCCCGGATGCGTCCGAGCACTTCGCGAATCACCTCGTAGCATTGCACAAAGTCGCTCCCGTCGGCACTTGCGGTCTCTATGCCCGGCATTCCTCTCACAAATTCCAGCGCAGACTGGGCATACATTTCTTTGCCCGTGGCAGAAATCCCCCAGCCATTGTCCTGCACAAAGTATAAAATGGGCAACTGGTGCAGCGCCGCCATTTGCAGCGCTTCGGAGACTTCGCCTTCTGTCATGGCTCCATCACCAATGGAGCATACTACCAGCGGGGGTTCGACAAGCTCACCCACCGCGGTTCTGTTCCCTGTTCCCTGTTCCCTGTTTTGCGGGGGTTCGACAAGCTCACCCACCGCGGTTCTGTTCCCTGTTCCCTGTTCCCTGTCCCCTGACCCCTGTTCCCTATACTTCACTCCCTGGGCGATTCCGGTAGCGGGGATGGCCTGCATTCCGGTAGCGGAAGACTGATGGATGATCTTAGGTTTATCTTCATCGCGGAGGCTGGGGTGTGCATAGTAAATGCGTCCGCCGGAGAAAGGGTCGTCGCGTTTGGCAAAGAGTTGCAGCATTAACTGCCAGGGGCTGACCCCGATGGCCAGCAGCAGGGCGTCATCTCTATAATAAGGAGAGACGAAATCCTGGGGCAGCAGTTGCATACCGAGGGCTAATTGTGCGGCTTCGTGGCCACGCGAAGTAGCGTGTACATATTTGCCGGTCCGCGCTTTATGTGTTTCGTACAGCTCGCTCAGGGCATCGGCCGTACACATCAGGCGCCATGCTTCGTGCAGGCGTTCGCGGGAGAGCGGTCCGGAGAGGGCGTTTTGGATGTGGGGGGCAGGCACAGAATGGATATTTACCTGCAAATAAGCGAATGTTCCGTTTTTTTCGAGTAAGTTATGCGCATTCTTCTTTCAGGCTTTTTTTTGACCCCATGTCCCGCATCACTCTCGTACCGACGCCCATAGGCAACCTTGAAGACATCACCCTGCGTGCGCTGCGCATCCTGCGGGAGGCCGACCTGATCGCCGCCGAGGATACCCGCACCAGTGGCAACCTGCTTCGTCACTTCGAAATCAGCACACCGCTGACAGCCCTGCATGCCCACAATGAGCACCGCAGGATTCCGGCTTTGTTGCTGGAAGTGAAAGAAAAGGGGCTTAAACTCGCTGTGGTGAGCGATGCAGGCACGCCCGGCGTTTCAGATCCGGGTTTTCTGATCGTGCGGGAGGCACTACGCTTAGAGATTCCGGTGGAGGTGCTGCCCGGGCCGGTGGCATTTGTGCCTGCGCTGGTGGGCAGCGGGCTGCCCTGCGACAGTTTTGTATTTGAGGGCTTTTTACCGCAAAAAAAAGGCCGTCAGACCCGCCTGAAGCTTCTGGCTACAGAAGTGCGCACCATCATTCTCTACGAATCGCCGCACCGTCTGGTCAAGGCATTGGAAGAAATGGCGACCTTCTGGGGAGCTGAGCGCCCTGCCTGTGTCTGCCGCGAGCTGACCAAGATGCACGAAGAGTTTCGCCGGGGTACCCTTACCGAACTGGCGACCCATTATGCCCAAACGACCGTCAAAGGTGAAATTGTGATCGTGGTAGGTGGCGCATAAGCCTGCCATTCCGTCAGATGCTCAACCTTTGGAACACATTTGGCGTTCAATCTCCCGGACAGACCTCTCTGAGCGTACATTTTCATGCAAGAACCGCATTTACCCAGCCTCGACCTCGACATCCGCCGCCTCTTGCGACGCGCAGGGAGTTTTACGGTGCAGGAATTCCGCCGTTTTTCGGCAGATCGCATCGAGTATAAAGGCGAAAGAAACCCGTTCACCTATGTGGACGTGACCACCGACACGATGCTGCGCGAAGGTTGCGAGGCTTTGTTGCCGGGTTCGGGCTTTATTAATGAAGAACTGGCAGCCGTCAGCAGCCAGAACGGCTATACCTGGATCATAGATCCGGTAGATGGCACAGTGAATTTTATTCATGGCATTCCGCACTATTGCATCAGCCTGGCCCTGACACGCGGGGAGGAAATATTGCTCGGATATATTTACCAGCCCGTTTATCGTCAGTTGTTTCGTGCAGCCAAAGGAAAGGGCGCTTTTCTCAATGGCAAAAAAATCCGGGTGAGTGACCGGAGCGAAACGGGTAAATCGGTGATTGCTACGGGCTTCCCCTACCAGGGCGGCAATGAGCGCGACCATCACTTTGCCATTCTGCGTAAACTTTCAGACACAGCACACGGTATCCGGCGTTTTGGCAGTGCAGCCCTCGATCTGGCCTGGGTCGCTGCCGGAAGATTTGACGCATTTTTTGAATATAACCTGAGTCCCTGGGATGTGGCCGCAGGGATTTTGATCGTTGAGGAGGCTGGCGGACAGTGCAGTGATTTTTCCGGAGGCAACAATGCGCTCTTCGGCAAGCAAATCCTGGCTTCCAACGGACTCATGCACCCGCACATGTTAGAAATGATCGGGAATGCAGCAACAGCTTCAGGAAGGTAAATCCACAGAATTCCGTAATTTAGCCCCGCCCAAGCATGCGGGACGAAACTGACTCATTGCGATGAAAAACTTGTTTAAGATTTTCTTTCCTTCCAAGAAAGAAAAAGACGTAAAGCAACTGCAACCCCTGGTATCGCAGATCAACGCGATCTTTGCCGGACTGGCGGAGCTGAATGACGATGGTCTTCGCGCCAAAACCGATGAACTCCGGGAGCGGATTGCCAGACATACTGCGGATATCCGCGACGAAATTGATACGCTCAGGCAAAAAGCCGAATCTACTGAGGACATTTACGAAAAAGATGCCCTTTTTAAGCAGATAGATGAGCAAACCAAGGAGCATTTCCGGATTCTGGATGAAATTCTGGACGAAATACTGCCCGAAGCCTTCGCTATTGTGAAGGAAACGGCCCGCCGCCTTACGGTAAACAAGCAGTTGGTCGTGAGTGCCAGAGAACATGATATCGAACTGGCGCGCAAGCACCCTCATATCACGATCGAAGGCAACCGTGCTATCTGGAAAAGCACCTGGACTGCCGCAGGCACCCCTACTACCTGGGACATGGTGCACTACGACGTGCAGTTGATGGGGGGTACGGTTCTTCATTCGGGTAAAATTGCGGAGATGGCCACCGGCGAAGGAAAAACCCTCGTGGCGACCCTCCCCGTGTATCTGCGGGCCTTGTCGGGCATGGGTGTCCACCTCGTAACGGTGAACAACTACCTCGCCCGCCGTGACTCCGAATGGAATGGTCCTATCTTCCAGTTTCATGGATTTACGGTGGACTGTATTGACCTGCACGAGCCCGGCTCCGAAGAGCGCCGCAAAGCGTATCAGGCCGATATTACCTACGGTACCAACAACGAATTTGGCTTCGACTACCTGCGCGACAACATGACCACGCACCCGGATTTTCTGGTGCAGCGCCGTCACTATTACGCGATCATTGACGAAGTGGACTCCGTGCTGATTGACGAGGCGCGGACCCCGCTCATCATTTCGGGCCCTGTGCCCCGTGGCGACAACCAGCTCTACAATGAGCTGAAACCCCGTATCGAGCGCCTGGTCCGCCGGCAGCGCACCCTGGTCAATGAACTGCTAACAGAGGCCAAGCGCAAAATTGACGCAGGCGACAACGAAAACGGCGGTCTCGCCCTCTTCCGCGCACAGCGGGGGATGCCCAAAAGCTCCGCGCTGATCAAATACCTCAGCGAAAGCGGCGCCAAGGCCATCATGAGCAAGACCGAAGCCATTTATATGCAGGACAATTCCCGCCGCATGCCGGAAGTGGATGATGTTCTGTTTTTTACCATAGATGAGCGCAACAACCAGATCGAACTGACCGACAAAGGCCGCGAAGCCGTTGCCGAATCGGGAGAAGATCCCGAACTCTTTGTGCTGCCTGATATTGCCAGCAAACTCTCTGAGATTGCCGGTAACTACAGCATGGCTGATGACGAAAAACTCAGGCTGAAGGACGAAATCGCCCGCGATTATGCCGAAAAGTCAGAGCGCCTGCACTCCCTCAACCAGTTGCTGAAAGCCTATACCCTCTTCGACCGCGATGTGGAGTATATTCTGGATGGAGGTAAGGTAAAAATCGTTGACGAGCAGACAGGCCGCGTGCTCGATGGCCGCCGCTACTCCGATGGTCTGCACCAGGCGATCGAGGCCAAGGAAAACGTGAAGGTAGAGGCTGCCACCCAAACCTTCGCTACGGTTACGCTGCAAAACTACTTCCGCATGTACCACAAACTTGCGGGTATGACGGGTACAGCCGAAACCGAAGAGGCAGAGTTTTTCCAGATTTACAAACTCGATGTAACGGTGATCCCGACCAACCGCCCCATTCAGCGGAAGGACGACGATGACCTGATTTATAAAACCAAGCGCGAAAAATACAATGCGGTGATCGAGCAGATCTCTGCCCTGCGCGAAAAAGGCCAGCCGGTTCTGGTCGGTACCACCTCGGTCGAAGTATCTGAGTTGCTGAGCCGTATGCTCAACATCCGCAAGATTCCGCACAATGTACTGAACGCCAAATACCACCAGCGGGAGGCCGAAATTGTGGCCGAAGCGGGTAAAAAAGGCGGGGTAACCATTGCGACCAACATGGCGGGCCGCGGTACGGACATTAAGCTGGGCGAAGGCGTGAAAGAAGTCGGCGGCCTGGCCATTATTGGTACCGAGCGCCACGAGTCCCGCCGGATTGACCGCCAGTTGCGGGGCCGTGCAGGTCGTCAGGGCGATCCGGGCCAGTCGCAGTTTTATGTGTCGCTCGAAGATGACCTCATGCGCCTTTTCGGCTCCGAGCGTATCTCCGGTGTGATGGACCGCTTCGGGCATCAGGAGGGCGAGGTGATCCAGCACAGCATGGTAACCCGCTCCATTACCAATGCCCAGAAAAAAGTAGAAGAAAACAACTTCGCCATGCGTAAGCGCCTGCTGGAGTATGACGACGTCATGAACTCCCAGCGCGAAGTGGTGTACCGCCGCCGCCGCAACGCCCTCTTTGGCGACCGCATCAAGGTGGACATTGACAATATGCTCTTCGACTTCTGCGGTACGCTTGTGAGCAGCCACATGGATATGACTGATTCTGAGGGACTTCGCATAGATGCCCTCCGCTATCTGTCCGTGGATACCGAGGTAACCGACCGCGAGATGAACGACGAGGGCGAAGAAAAACTCACCCAGCGCGTATATCAGGCGGCCCGTGATTATTACCAGCGCAAGTCGCGCCGCCTCGCCGAAACGATCTATTCAGGCATTGCCCGGATTAAGCGCGAAAATCCGATGATCGAGCGCATCATGATCCCCTTCACCGATGGCCAGCGCCGCCTTCAGATCGTGGTGGATGTCGCCCGCGCGATGACTACCCACGGGCAGGCAGTGGTAGATGAGCTCGAAAAAGTAAGCACGCTCGCAGTCATAGACGACAAATGGAAAACCCATTTGCGCGACATGGACGAACTGCGCACTTCGGTCCAGAATGCCGTATTCGAACAGAAAGACCCGCTGCTCGTATATAAATTTGAGTCCTTCGAGCTGTTCCAGCAGATGCTGCGTGACATCAACATGCAGGTGCTGTCGCTGATCTTCAAGTCTGATCTTCAGGTGGATGGCCAGCCCCAGCGCAATGCGCCTGCCGAAACCCGCCGCGACGACTTCAGCAAACTGAAGACCCGCCACGAGGAGGTGGAGAATATCCGCCGCAGCCAGATGGACGAAGAGCGCCGCACCCTCGCAGGAGGCAGCGGTGGTGAAGAGAGCCAGCGCAAGCTTTCACGTACCGAGCGCCGCGCACAGGAGCGCAAAGGCAAAGGTGGTGCCGGAGCCCCTCCCAAAAGGAGATAAGCGGCACGCTGGCCCGGCTTTGTGATCAACCTTTAACCGGAAAAGACATGTACACTTCCTTCGTTAATCCCAGAGACCCCGACCAGTCTCTCGCCAAAGAAACCCTTGCCCGGTGGACACGCGACATGCTGGCGGCCCCTGAGGATTGTCCGGTATATATCTCCGAAATGCAGTGCAGCGAACCTTCCTGCCCCACTTCGCAGACCCTGATCACGGTCATGAGCCAGCCCGGAAGCCAGACCCTGCGGATTCATAAGCCGCTTGTGTTTGTGCGGAAACCAGACATCCTGCTGGCGATCAGCCAGTTGGAGGGAATTACGTAAGGCTTTTTTGCCGGAATGGCTTACCAGTCGGCCTTTTTGTCACGGTGGACAGCCGCCGCAGGGCTTTTGCGTTTTTGCTGCACAAACAGATTCTGCTGCTGGCGCATCCCGTCGAGCAGGCGGCGGGCGCTGAGCATCGGTATGGTGTCGCGGATCACAATGCTGCCCCGGTCGCCACTTACGGAGACCTGCGTATTGCGCTGTTTGAGTTCCTGGATCAGGCGCTGGTACTCTTCGAGAGAAGGTGGTGGCGGCGCGGGCTGGTCCTGGTTGTTGTCCTGCCCCGGAGGGGGTGTGGCAGGAGGCGTATCTTC
>RDXT01000564.1 GCA_004292985.1 Bacteroidota bacterium | reverse complement strand
GCAGGCGCTACGCGGGCTTTCCAGGCATCCATATTGCGGAGCGTATCGGGCAGGATCGCCGCCAGTTGCTCCGCTGTAAAAGGGTCGGCGCAGAGGGCATGGGTGCCAAATTCCAGAATCTCGCGGTGCGCGGGGATGTCGTTGAGCAGCGGCAGGGCGCCCACATATCGGCCCTCGCTCAGGGCATTGGAGTAGCCATCGTACACGGGCGCATTGATAAAGAGGTCGGTCATCAGCCAGAGCTGGCACATATCTTCTCTTGCCAGGGCCTCTGTTTCTAAGTGAAAGCGGGCGTCGCGGAGTGCCAGTTGCATGGCCGCTGTGCGGGTCTCTGCCGGGGCAGCGTAGCCCGCTCCCAGTACGATCACCTTGGCGCGAAAATCGTCGCTGGCCAGCCATTTTGAAAGTCCCTCCAGAATCACATCTCCCTGATACACAGGTCGCAGGCCCCTGGGAGCCAGAACGACCCGGTCTCCGGGCTGGATTCCCATCTGCATCCGCAGCCAGGCCTGGCGCGCCGGGTCCGGCACAAACAATTCCGGCTCGATGCCCCAGCGGTTGAGCAAAATCTTCGATTCGGGCACCTGAAACCAGTCCCGCAGGGCATGGGTCAGTTGCAGGTTGTCGCCGCTCACCAGTGCAGCCCGGCCCAGGGCATAGCTGACCATGTTGCGAAAAAACAACCAGCGTGTCCAGTCCGAAAAGGGGCTTGTCTCCCGGCTGCGTTCGCTGCTCCAGAGGCGGTGGGCGGGGGCTATGCGCTGCGAGCGCCGGGGCGGATACTCCAGGATGTCTGCGCCCATCGCTATCGCTGCGATCGGCCCAAAGCCCGAGCGCGCCGCCCAGACGCCATAGGGCGTGATGTCTATCGGATTGAGGATGTCTATCCGCTCGCGGATCAGTGCCTTTCGCAGCTGGCTGCCCGAAAGCAAAAAGGAGGCATAGGTAAGCCTGCCGCCGGGTGCCGCCGAGGGAACAATGCGGACGCAGCGACACTGGTCCGATTGGGATGCGGAAAAACTAAACACGGTTACCTGAGCGCCTGCCTGCTGCAAGCCCTTTACCCATTTGCGCGTATGAAAGTGAGCCGGATCTGCCAGCACCCCAATGTGCATGCCTCAGAAATTGTGGGCCAGCGAAGAGGTGAACATCGGGCGGCGAATGGTGAAATCATCTATTCCCCATGCGAGGTCCATCCGAAGCGACCAGCCGAGCAGGTTGGTTCGTACGCCGGAGCCAAATCCAATCAGAAAAGGACTTTTGAGCGTCTGGAGTTTCACCGTAATCGGCCCGTTGCTGATAAACTGGGTATCGGTCGGTTTTTTCTGGGAAAAAGGATTACCATCTATCCAGACCGTTCCCGCATCTACAAAGGGGATAAATTCGAGGTTGTAAAGCCCGTGTGCAGGCAGGGCGTGGCGCGACATCCGCGAAAGTGGAATCCGGAGCTCAAAATTGGCCATCACATATTTTGATCCCATCCGTGTAAAGGGCAGAAAACCCCTCATCGGCATCAGGAAGTCCAGAAACTGCACACTGTACAGCGAAGTGTCGGTTACAGCGGCCCTTACGCCCTCACTTTCCCCCTGAAAAATAACGGGTCTGTGTATCGGCACATCTACCCCGCCCATATAAAAAGGCTGTATGGTTTTGGGGAAGGTAAGCCCGGCCATGGCGCGGGTGGCAAGCACAATTTCGCCCAGCACCCTGCGGTAGTAGCGCACTTCTCCGCGCGCGCGGTGGAAGGCGAAGGCCGATTGCTGAATCGAGTAAAAAGACTCGAAACTGGCCTCTGCTGCCAGTCCGGCATAGCGGAAGCCTTCGTATTGCTTCAGTTTGCTGTAGGTAAGCTTCACCCCGGCACGCAGCAACTGGTCACTGGCATTGCTGAGGTCGCTGCGGCGCAGACGCTGGTCTTTGCGGTCCACATAGATAAATCCGCCGCTGACTTCTGCCGCTGCAAATGCCGAAAGCGGATAGCGCCCGCCCGCCTGGAGGCTCACCTGATCGAAGCGAAACAGCAGCGAGGAGTCTGTCTGCACAATGTTGCTCTCCCTGATCCGGCGGCTCAGTTGGCTGGCTTCGGCAAAAAAGTCTATGCGCGGTGCGAGATAGGTGTAGCGGATCTGGCTGCGGCTGTTGCGGAAGTTAAAAGAAGGATTTACCCGCACATCGAGGCGGTGGCGGTTGAGCAGGTCCTGGAATCCCATTTCGAGCAGAGGTCCGGTTTTGGCCACCGGATCGTAGCCCAGCGAAAGCCCGATATAGCGGGCGCTCCAGGGAGAACTGGCCTTTCGCGCATCACTCACTTCCACACTGCCCGGCAGCGGGATTTGTGCAGGCCGATAAATATTTGAGGCCGAGACCTGTCGCTGCGGCTGCCTGACACCTGTCGCGGGTGCTGCGTCTTCCTTGCGCTGCTCATAGGGCTGGGTGTCTTCGTCAAAAATATAATACCTCACCGGCTCGGCAGCCTTAGGCTCTGCGGGCTGCGGGTCTTCGCTTTTTACCTCCGGTACATCCGGAGTTTTTTCGACGGGTATGACCGGAGGAGGGGCTTGTTCGGCAAAGTTTTGCGGACCTGCCAGGCGCTCCAGCCGCAGAAAGGTAGGTTCCGGCTTGCGGCGGGCATGGGCTGAGGCCGCAGGCAGCACATAGAGGTAGAGGCTGCCCGAAATCGGCGTACTGATGGCGAGGGTTTTTTCTCCCCCTCTGAAGGCCTGTATGCCCGGTGTGAGGTTGGAGAAAAAGCCGCTTTCACGGGTCTGTACATTCAGCCAGGAAATATTATAAACGCCCGACTCATCAGACAAATAATATAGCTCAGAGCTGCCCGCTACCTGCGGATTGCGCTCGCTGATGCCGGGTGTTTCGGTCAGGGCCTGTATTTTGCCGCTTTCGATGGAGAGGCTGTAGAGGTCAAAGTTGCGGTTGAGTGCCTCCCAGGGGGCTTTGATCTCCGTTTTACCGCCCCGGTTTGAGGCAAAATAAATCCGGCTGTTGTCGCTGCTCCACACCGGATCGAGGTCATCGGCTGGGTCCTGAAGCAGGGGCGCAAAGTCGCTGCTGCCTTTTTTGAGCAGGAAAATGTCCTGATGCCCATCGCTGAGTGCGCCCGCGACCACCTGTGTGCCATCCGGGGACCATGCAAAACTATATACGGCTTCGATCTGCGAGGGAAGTTTCTGATACTCAGCTTCTCCGGTCTCCGTGTCGAGCCAGATAAGATAAGGCGTACCTTTTACCCAGGCCGTGGTAAGCAGTAGGGTTCCCTGGGGATTCCAGGCCACGGGCTGCTGCCAGCTCAGGTTTCCGGCATCGGGGCGGGCCAGCCCGGAGGAGATGCGCAGCGGTTTCAGGTCGCGGCTGTCAGGGGAGGAAAGCCAGAGGGTCTGTTTGCCTTCTTCATTCAGCCAGAGCGCCACTTTTCCGCTGGCTTCGTGAAGGGAAAAGGAGACCAGTTCCTGCCCGGGCCGGATCAGCAGGTGCTCGGAACCGGCGAGGTTTTCGGCCATTTCGCGGCCCGCGCTATAGGTGTTGTTTCGCCCCAGAATAAACTCGTGCCAGCGTTCTGTAAGTGTGTTGAGGGTGATACCCAGCACAGAGATAATCCCCGATTCGATGGAGTGCGTTACGTTTACCAGATAAATGATCTCCGAAATTTTCTGGTCGCTGTATTCGTGGGTGATATAGTGCCACACCGACTTGCGGACGATACGGTTTGTTTTGCCCTCGCCTTCCATGGCCATTGCCAGCAGATCGGCGTGGCTGAGGGTATTGATCCACATTTCATCTTCGTAGGTCCAGCCCTGGGCTACATACTCGGCCAGGCCTTCCTGAAACCAGCGGGCCGGATAGAGCATAAGCTGGGACTGGAGCGCGCTGCCCACGCGGTTGCCATTGGAAAACTCGTCGAGAACCAGGCGGGTGATTTCGCGCTTTACCTCGTGGTAGAGCTGGTCGCTGCTGCCGGGGTTCACGATATAGCCACTGGCCGGAGGCAGGGAAATAATCCCGGCGGTACGGTCAGGCGTTTTCATGTCTATGTTGCTGAACAGCAGCCGGTTAGGATCAGAGCTGTAGAGCAGCGCATAACGACCCTCAGGCTTCGAGTCGAACAAAGCCGCCGCCTCGTGGCGTGCCACCTCTGCATAACGCGCTACCTGGCCAGCCGAGGCAGCCTCGTCTCCCGAATAATACACATCAAAATGCTCAGAAGAGACCATCTTCCAGGATTGTTTTCCTGAAAAAGGCATGCCTATCTGGGCAAAAAACAAGAGAGGAAGGCAAATCGCTGCTGCCAGCGTTCCGATCCGGCGAAGACCGTTCATAAGGGGTTGGTATTTTGACTCTATTTACAAAATCTCTATGAAAAATAACGGCTCATTTGCATAAAGGTTAACACGGGTTTCATAATACACTTGATTTTGTGGCTAATAATAATTGCACAATGAATCCGTTGCTTTGATTTTGCGTTATTTATTAGTATTATTGCGCAGATCATTTCTTTGCTTCGTTACTTAGCAACCTTATCATTCAGAGTTCCTGCATTATGGCCAAGGCAGTTGTATATAATGAAGACAGTATCAAATCCCTGGACTGGCGTGAGCACATACGCCTGCGCCCCGGTATGTACATCGGTAAGCTGGGCGACGGCTCCGCACCCGATGACGGTATCTATATTCTGATCAAGGAAGTGATAGACAACTCCATTGACGAATACGTGATGGGGCATGGGAAAAAAATAGATATCGAGATACAGCAGGGCGAAGTGCGGGTGCGTGACTTTGGCCGGGGGATTCCGCTGGGCAAGGTGGTAGATGTGGTCTCTAAAATTAATACCGGGGGTAAATATGACTCCGAAGCCTTCACCAAGTCGGTGGGTCTGAACGGGGTCGGTGCCAAAGCGGTAAATGCGCTTTCCGAATATTTCCGGGTGGAATCTGTGCGCGACGGCAAGAAAAAAATAGCAGAATTTTCCCGGGGCGAACTCAACAAAGACCACAAACTCACCGATACCCGCGAAGAAAACGGCACCCTGATCGTTTTCCGGCCCGACAATACCATCTTCAAAAACTACCGCTTTAATACAGACATGGTCAGCAACCAGGTCTGGAACTATGCCTACCTGAATGCGGGACTGCCGATCTATGTAAACGGGGAGAAGTTTTTCTCGAAAAACGGCCTCCTCGACCTCCTGGCCACCAAAACGGACCCTGAGCAGATCCGATACCCCATCATTCACCTCAAAGGCCACGACATCGAGATTGCCCTCACCCACGGCGATGAATACGGCGAAGAGTACTATTCTTTCGTCAACGGCCAGTACACCTCGCAGGGAGGTACGCACCTCCAGGCCTTCCGCGAAGCGGTGGTCAAGGCGGTGCGCGATTTTTACAAGAAAAACTTCGATACCACTGATATCCGCGCCTCTGTGATTGCCGCCATCAGCGTGCGCGTGCAGGAGCCTGTCTTCGAATCGCAGACCAAAACCAAACTCGGCTCCCAGAATATGGGCCCCGATGGACCTGCCGTGCGCACGTTTATCGTGGACTTCCTTTCAAAAGAGCTGAATAACTACCTGCACAAAAATCCGGAAGCTGCCGATGCCCTGCTGAAGCGCATCCAGCAATCGGAGCGCGAGCGCAAAGAGATTGCCGGTATCAAAACCCTGGCAAACAAACGCGCCAAAAAAGCCAATCTCCACAACAAAAAACTCAGAGACTGCCGCTTTCACCTCAATGAAAAACGGGCCAAAGGAGATGAAGATAAAAGCCTGGCGACCACGCTTTTCATTACGGAAGGGGACTCGGCCAGCGGCTCGATCACCAAAGCCCGCGATGTGGGCACGCAGGCCGTATTCAGCCTCCGGGGTAAGCCCCTCAACTGCTACGGCATGACCAAAAAGGTCGTGTACGAAAATGAAGAGCTGAACCTGCTCCAGCACGCCCTCAACATCGAAGACGGCATCGAGGGCCTGCGCTACAACCGGGTGGTCATCGCGACCGATGCCGACGTGGACGGTATGCACATCCGCCTGCTGCTGCTGACCTTTTTCCTTCAGTTTTTCCCGGACCTTGTGCGCGGAAGCCATCTCTATATCCTCGACACGCCGCTGTTCCGGGTGCGCGACAAGCGAAAAACCTTCTACTGCTACAGTGAAGAGGAAAAGCAGAAGGCGATGGGAGAGCTGGGAGGCAAACCAGAAATTACCCGGTTTAAGGGACTGGGGGAAATTTCTCCGGACGAATTCGGGCAGTTTATTGGTGAAAATATCCGCCTGCAGCCCGTGGTGCTCACCGACACCCATATTAAAAAGTTGCTCGACTATTATATGGGCAAAAACAGCCCTGAGCGGCAGAATTTTATCATCGAAAACCTCCGGGTGGAACTCGATCGCAATGCGGATGATCTGAACTAAGCAGAATGCGCATTATCTTTGCGGCATGATTTACCTCTCCGCCGAAAATGTGTCCAAGTCCTGGGGTGAAAAGACCCTGTTCACCAACCTGAGCTTTGGTCTGAACCAGGGCCAGAAAGCCGCGCTGATCGGCCCCAACGGAGCAGGCAAGTCCACCTTGCTGAAGATTATTGCGGGCCTCGAAAAGGCCGACAGCGGCAAAGTAACCTACCGCAACGGCATTCGTGTGGTATATCTGCCCCAGGATCCCATCTTGCCGGGCCATCTGACCGTAGGAGAGGCTGTGTTTTTCGGGGAAAACAAGTCCCTGGCCCTGATTCGTGCATACGAAGAGGCCATGCAGGCCGAAAATCCTGACCACGCCCGCATAGACCGGCTCATGAGCGAGATCGAAGCCGCCAATGCCTGGGAATATGAGGTCAAAATCAAGCAGATCCTCGGAAAATTGCATGTGGATTTTCTGGATCGCAGGGTCAGCGAGCTTTCAGGTGGCCAGCGCAAGCGCGTAGCCCTGGCCCAGGCCCTGATCGAAGAACCGGAGGTGCTGATCCTCGATGAGCCGACTAACCACCTCGACCTCGACAGCATCGAGTGGCTCGAAGACTGGCTTTCGTCCAGCAAACAGAGCCTCTTCCTCGTTACCCACGACCGCTATTTTCTCGATGCGATCACCAACGAAATTTTTGAGCTGGACAAAGGCAATATCTACTCCTATCAGGGCAACTATGCCTATTTTCTGGAGCAGCGCGAACTGCGGGAGCAAAACCAGCAATCGGAACTGGAAAAAAACCGCAACCTCTTCCGCCACGAGCTTGAGTGGCTGCGCCGCTCTCCCAAAGCCCGCACCGGAAAATCCAAGTCGCGCATAGACTCGGCCCTGGCCCTGGGTGAAAAAGCACGCGGCGGCCCCACCGAACTGGAAATGTCACTTGAAGTAAAGGGGCGGCGAATTGGGGGTAAAGTCCTCGAAATCAAAAACTTACGCAAATCATACGGCGAACATAAAATCCTCGAAAACTTCTCCTACACCTTCAATCGCCTCGACCGCATCGGAATCGTCGGGGCCAATGGCGTCGGAAAATCCACCTTTTTGCGGCTGATCACAGGCGAAGAAGAGCCGGACTCCGGCAAGGTGCGCATGGGTGAAACGATCGTCTATGGCTATTACAAGCAGGAGGGTTTTCCCTTCAAAAGCAACCAGCGTGTGATCGAGGCGGTAACGGAGGCCGCAGAAGTGATCGAAATCAGCAATAACCAGCGCATTTCGGCTTCGCAGCTCCTTGAACATTTCCTCTTTCCCCGCTTTATGCACTACCAGATGGTGGATTCGCTCAGCGGAGGGGAACGCCGCCGCCTGCACCTGCTGCGCCTGCTGATGACCAACCCCAATTTTCTCATCCTCGATGAGCCTACCAACGACCTCGACCTGATGACCCTCCGCAAGCTGGAGGAGTTTCTGGAAAATTTTGGAGGCTGCCTGCTGGTCGTTACCCACGACCGCTTTTTTATGGACCGGCTGGTGGATCACGTCTTTGTCTTTGAAGGCAATGGAGAAGTGCGCGATTTTCCCGGCAGCTACTCCCAGTACCGCGAGCGCAAAGCCGAGGAGGATGCCGCTGCCGCTCTGATAGAAAAAGAAAAAACAATCAAGGAAAAGCCTGTGGTTCAGGCTGTTGTGGAAAAGCCCCAAAACAACCGCCCCCGAAAGCTCAGCTTTAAGGAGCAGCGGGAGCTTGAGCAGCTCGAACTCGAAATTCCCGAACTCGAAAGTAAAAAAGCGGCCCTGGCTGCCCTGCTCAACAGTGGCGGCTCAGACTTTCAGCAGCTTCAGACCTGGGCACAGGAGGCCGGGGCGCTCAGCGCGTCCATAGATCAGAAAACCGACCGTTACCTCGAACTCATGGAGATCGCCGAGGGAAATGCTACTTGATTTTTTTGCGGACAGGGGCCATTTTCACGACCTTTTTCACAAGGGCATTTTGCATACCCGCCTCCAGCTTTTCTGTATCGAGGTTGCGCCCGATAAACACAAACTGGTTGCTGCGGTCCTCACCGGGTTTCCACAGGCGGTCGCCCGCGCTGTCAAACAACTGGTGCACCCCCTGAAAAATAATCCGCTGCGACTGGCCCTTTACATTCAGAATGCCTTTGCTGCGATAAACTTCCATCTCCGGCTGCTGAAGCACAATGCTCATCCAGGTCTGGAAGGCTGCCGGGTCTATTTCGCCCTCTAAGCGGAAACTGTGTGAACTTACGCCGCTGTGGTGGTGGTGATCGTGGTGCTCATGATCGTGGTCATGGTCGCAGTCGGGTCCATGCACGTGGTCGTGATCGTGGTGGTGCTCATGCACATGCGGCTCCGTATGCTCGATCGCAAAGTCTTTTTTCTGATCGAGGTCATAGGCCGATACGCCCACAATCTGGTTAATGTCTATCGAAGATTGGCGGGTGTGAAACAGACGCGCCTGGGAGTTGATATGCCGCAGGCTGTGCTCGACCTTGTGCAGTTCTTCTGCCGTGACGAGGTCCGTTTTGTTCAGCAGGAGAATATCGGCAAAGGCAATCTGGCGCACACTCTCCACATCGCGGTCGAGGTGCAGGCCGATATGGCGGGCATCCACCACCGTTACAATGGCGTCGAGCTGGAAAGCC
>RDXT01000412.1 GCA_004292985.1 Bacteroidota bacterium | reverse complement strand
CTGCTCAGCATCAGAAACCTCAGCGACAGCCTGGGCAACCGCCGCGACTCTGTCCTGATAGTCGAGCCGCAGCGCAGCCGCAAGGTAGAAGGCCCGCTGCTGGGCAGGCCCCTGCTCCGCGATCTGCAGGGCGAGTGGGAACTGCTCACTTATCGCCCGGTAGAGGCTGCCGACGAAGGCTATTTCCAGCTCAGCGACACCGCCCGCCGCGACAGCAACCGCCGGTTTATTCCCCTTCGCTTCCGGAAAGAAGGCTTCAAAACCTTCATCCGCCCCGACACAGCCATTAATCCAGCCGCGCCCTGGCTGCTGCGGGTGAGTGGTGCCTTCCTGCCCGATACTTCCCTGAAAGACAGCACCTTTATCTATCCGCTTAAATGGTTTGACAAAGCGGACTACGGCAGCCTGGCCGGAAAAATCCTCTTCGATTCCACCTACCGCGGCCCCACCGTCCTGCTGCTCTACGACAGCAAGAAAAACCTCGTCACCAGCACCCGCGACAGCGTATTCCGCTTCCCGGCCCTGCCTGCCGACACTTACACCGCCCGCGTGATCCTCGATGCCGACAGCAACGGCGTGTGGACCCCCGGCTCCCTGCGCACAGGCCGCCTGCCCGAGCGCATCTTCGATGACCCCGATAAGATCACCATCCGCGCCAAATGGGACTTCGAAGACCTTAAAGTGCGCATACGCCCCCAGGCACCCGCTGCTGAGGCCCCTGCCAATGGCAAAGCTGCCCCCGGCTCCGCGCCCGCTCCGGGCACAAGAACAGCCCCCGGAGGCTCAGCCCTGCCCGGTGGCCCCGGCAAAGGCGGCTGATAAAAACGCCCTTTTTATCAAAAATAAGTTGTATCTTTTGCAAGCCCTTTTCCGTAAACGTTAAGGGCCTTCCAACCTTTTTTATGACTCCTTCTTCGCATCAGATCCGCATCGGAGAACTTGAGCGCCTGCTCGCCGAGGAAAACCTCAGCCTGCTCACCCGCCGTCTGCTCGATTTTACATCAGATGCAGCCGTATCGGCGGAGCTTCGCCGCAGGGCCATTATCCTGCGTGCAGACTTCAACCGGCTTGCCGTGGGCGAACAGGATGATGCACAGCGACGCCAGGAGGTGATGGAAGAGGCAGAGGCGCTGTTTGCAGCGCTCTCCCGCCTGCCGCAGCCCGAGACGGCGCCACCCGGCTCCGGAGAGCAGATTACCAAAGTCCCGGTATTTCAGGGCAGAGGCATTACAAAAAAATTTCAATCGCCGGGCCATAGCTTCGTGCTGCCTCCCCTCGATGTGCAGCTCAACAGTGGGGAGATCACGGGGATTGTAGGCGAAAATGGCAATGGTAAAACCACCCTGCTGCGCATCATTGCAGGAGAACTGGCCGTCACGGGCGGGGAACTCCGCTACCCGGGCCTGCCTGCCGATGCCGGAGACTGGTATTCGATCAAGCAACACATTGCCTATATTCCGCAGCAGCTGACACCCTGGCAAGGCTCGCTGCGCGACAACTTGCACTTTGCCGCCGCTATCCGGGGCATCAAAGGAGCCGAAAACGAAGACCTGATCGAGTTTGTCATCCACCGCCTGGGCCTCACCCGCTACGAAGATGCCTGGTGGAGCGAAATTTCCAGCGGATACCGCCTCCGCTTCGAGCTGGCGCGTGCCCTGGTGCGCCGCCCGACCCTCCTGATCATAGACGAGCCATTGGCTAACCTCGATATTCATACGCAGGAACTGTTTATCCAGGACCTGCGCTTCCTTGCGGCTTCCACCCGCTATCCGGTTTCGATCCTGCTCAGTTCCCAGCACCTACACGAAGTAGAAGCCATAGCCGACCAGATTATTTTTATCAAAAACGGCGAACCGCTCTACAATGGCCGAATGGGCGACTTTGGCAAAGATCGCAACGACAACCTCTTCGAACTGGGCACCACCCTCGACGCAACGGAAGTCGCCGCAAAACTGACCCATATCGCCGGGCTTCAGGTGGAGACTGCTGGCAGACGACTGCTGTTGCGGAGTCCCCTCGGCATCGAGGCCAATGACATCCTCGGAGAACTGGTGCGCGCGGGCATTCCCGTATCCTACTTCCGCGACATCAGCACTTCTACCCTGAAACTGTTTCGCGAACTCAAAGAAGATTAATCTATTACGCCACATCCTACTGTTATGCTTCGCCGATTTGATTTTCTGATCCCTCCCTTCCTCCGCAACCTCGACCGCCGTCTGCTGATGGAAAGGCCGGGACTCTGGGCTACCCAGATCCATTATGTGGTCTGGTTTGTCTTGCTGGGCGGAGCGCTCGCTGTGTCGCATGCCCTTTTGCGGAAAGTATCTCCCGATTATGTGCCGGATGTGGATTTGGATTATGGGCTTATGTTTATCCCGGCCATCATAGGAGGCCTCTTCTGGGCATTCCGGCTGAGTCGGTTTAGTGTTGAGAAAAATTTTGGCCAGAAGCTCAGCCCCGCACTTATGCGCGACCAGGCGGTCTATGG